>CAYNFN010000208.1:0-14751 GCA_964396485.1 uncultured Alcaligenaceae bacterium | reverse complement strand
CATAGCGAGGTGGACCCACGCCTTCCCATCCCGAACAGGACGGTGAAACGCCTCAGCGCCGATGCTAGTGCGGATTGCCCGCGCGAAAGTAGGTCACCGCCAGGCGCCCCATAAAACGCGAAGCCCCTCCCGGGTAACCGGGGAGGGGCTTTGTGTTTTAACGAGCCCCGACAGGGGACCTACTTTCGGAACGAAAACACGCCTTCCTATCGCCTGAATGCTTGCATCGGAACCCCGGGGCGGTCCTATGCCCAACCTTCCCACAAGGCGTGTTTCAGTGCAGGCTCATGTTTAGCCGGGCTTGCGGCCCGGATCAACGTGAGCCGCAACTAAAGTAGGTCACCGCCGCCTCTGAGTAGGTCACCGCCAAGATTCGGCGGACACGCACCTGCCCACACCACACCGGCAGGTGATGTGGCAGCCAAGGTAGCTCACCGCCCCGCAATGCCTTGGCGGCGGTTGTTTCAGTGCAGGTTAAGCCCGAGGCTCCGGTCGGGCGGGCGGAACTCAAAGTAGGTAACCCGCCGCGACTTGTGAATCTGATCACACTAGTTGGTCGTAAATATTCCCTAATTCGAACGGCAATCCTCACATGCGTCGCGCGTACGCCATGCGTAAATTGCTGACCGTGAGCTGGTGCTCATGTGGACCAGTAAATTGTCAAGGAGCGAACTATGAAGCTGACGAAAACGGAAATCGTGGAATACATCGTGGCGTTCGTTGGAATAGTTGGCCTGCTTGCGTACATTCATGCCACCGCAGAAGCATACCAATCGGACGGCGCCGCACAAGCCTCGCCGATGACGCTCGATGCAGGCTGGACGATTGGGGCCGACGCGGGAAATTCTGCCGTACGTTTCCGCGAAGTGGCGCTGGCCGACGTGCGGGTCTGAATTACATCTGGCTTGCATCTGGCTTGCATTTGCACTACTTGGCTGCCAAGCCGACTGTAGCGGCATCCGCCACGAAGAGGCGCAGGTACAGTGGGTCGGGCTGGATATCGATCTAGGCGAAGCGCCATTAGGGTGACCAACTAGGGCGGCCAGAAGCGCTTCTTTGGACACAGCGTTACCAAAAACGCGTACGCCTTCGGCGGGCGGGACTCCAATATTTGCGCTGCTTGCAGGGATTAAGTAAACGGCCAGACGCAGAAATTCAAACTGTCAGTAGTCTTTACCGGTCATGCTCGCCTCCGTGGCTGCTTTCTCGGCCCTTCAGCCTGGCGCCCGTTGTTCGCGGGCGTGCAGGCCACGTCATCTACGGTTATCATTCCCGGGATCACCAAGTTTCCGAACTCACGCGTCCAGGGGGTGGGGTAGATATGCGAAGAATCATTCTTCTCGGCACGGTCCTCGCCGCGCTGTTCTGCCGGGGTGCGTCCGGCGCTACGACGGCGGTCGTTACCTCTTGCGCGCCCGGCAAGGAGCCGACCAGGCAGACGCTCGTGGGTATGCTGACCGTCCACGTGATCTGCGATCGCGTGATATTCGAGATTCCGCCCCACGGGCTTAACCGCGACCTGCTCGTCAATACCGAGTTTGCGGCGCTTTCCACCGGCAGCGATTTCGTTGCGCCGGGCTCTGTCGTGGACAACCGCGTTGTCAGGCTGATCAGGCTGGGCAACAAGATTTTTCTCGAGGACGTGCGCTACGAAATTCTGGGGCCGCAACAGCCCAACATTCAGCGCGGCGTCGAGGCAGCCTCGCTGCGCACCGTGATCAGGGTCTTCGACATCATCGGTGAGGGTTCCGGAGGCGCGCCGCAGATCGACGTGACCAGCGTATTCACCAGCGAAGTGCCGGCAGGCTTCGCGCTCGATCTGATGCGCCACTTCCACATGCGCGCTGTCGACCCGAAGCGCTCTTACGTCCAGACCGTCAAAGTTTTCCCCGGGAGCGTCGACGTCCGCTTCTATCAGACCTGGATGGCGGATCCCACGGAACTGCGCGGGGCGTCCGACGATGAAGAGCGCCCGCCCACCCTCGGTTTCATTTTTCACGCCAGCATCCTGGCACTGCCGCAGACGCCGATGCGCGGGCGCTATGCGGATGACCGGGTGGGCTACTACACCGTGCCTTTCGACGACTATGGCACTGGAGAACATGGCAGGGTGCGCCGCGCGTATATCCAGCGCTACCGGCTGGAAAAAAAAGATCCCTTGGCGGAAGTGTCCGAACCGGTGAAGCCGATCGTGTTCTACCTGAGCCAGGAAGTTCCGGACCAGTGGCGTCCGTACATCAAGCGCGGCATCGAGGATTGGCAGAAGGTGTTCGAGAACGCGGGGTTCCGCAACGCCATCATTGCGCGCAATGCGCCCACCCCGCAGGAGGATCCGAACTGGGACCCTGAGGACGTGCGCTACAACGTGGTGCGCTGGACTCCCAGCGGCCGTCAGAACGCGATGGGCCCGGCGGTGATCGATCCGCGTAGCGGCGAGGTGATCTCCTCGCACGCCATTTTCTGGCACGACGTGCTGCGGCTGGTGGAGACCTGGTACTTCACCCAGGTCGGGCCGCTCGACCCGCGCGCGCGCAAACTGCCGCTGCCCGCGGAGATCACGGGCGAGCTGCTGCGTTACATCGTTACGCACGAGATCGGCCACGCGCTGGGCCTGCGTCACAACTTCAAGGGGCACTCGGCTTACTCCGTCGCACAACTCCGCAGCCGCGAATGGACCGAGAAGTGGGGTAATTCGGCTTCCATCATGGACTATTCGCGGCTCAATTATGTTGCCCAGCCCGGCGACAACGCGTACCTCCTGCCCAAGTTCGGTCACTACGATTATTTCGCGATCGAATGGGGATACCGGCAGTTCACCCAGATCGCGGTCGTTGATGGCAAGAGAATCCAACAGGTGATGAGCAGCGACGCGGAAGGGAGCCGCCTGGATCAACTGGCAGCGCAGCAGGTCACCAATCCGATGCTGCGCTTCGGAGGCGAGGACGACGCGGCTGCGGTGGACCCACAGGTCGGTATGCACGTGGTCGGCGGCGACCCGATCGAGGCGGCAAACCTCGGACTCCAGAACATCGACCGGGTAATGCCGATGCTGATTCCCGGGACGACGCAATTGGGCGGCAGCTACGCACGAATGGCCGAGTTGTACGAAACATTGATCACGCAGCGCCATCGCGAACTGCTGGCGGTAGTCAAACTGGTGGGTGGCGTGGAGGAGACGCGTTATCAGGCCGGGCGCGGCTCGGCGCCGCCATTCCAACCGGTCCTAGCGGAGCGTCAGCGCGCGGCGGTAAAGTTCCTGCTCGATCGCGCCTTTTCCACGCCGGGCCCGCTGCTGGATCGCGAGGTCTTGTATCGCATGGCGCCTTACGGAGGCGCCAATGCGCTGCAGGGCTCCAACGTGCAGTTACTGCGAAGACTTATCGGTACGGGCGTGTTCGAGCGCATGGCGGAAGCACGGGAGCTGGACCCCGTCACGAAGGGTTATACCGGCATCGACATGCTCTACGACCTCAATGACGGACTGTTCCGTGAACTGGAGGCGCCCGCCCCCGTCATCGAATTGTATCGCCGCAACCTGCAGCGCAATTATGTTCTGCTACTGCTGGTGGCAACGGGAACCGAGAACGATCCTGAGGCGGCCTCGAACGCGATCGACGTGCGCAACGCCGATTCCACTCCGCTGAGTCTGCAAGCTCGCCATCTGTCGAGCCAAAGCCAGCGCGCCGTCAATTCGCCTCTTTCCGATGTCGCGCAGCAATACCGGAAGGATGGTCATCCCAGCGAGTATCGCGCCGCGTTGCGGCTCGGGGCGGTAGACCTGCACTCCAAGATCGAAGGGGCAATCGGCCGGGCAAAGCACCCGGCGACGCTGGCGTTGCTGCGCGAGCTCAAAGCACAACTGGAACGCGTGCCCTGAGGCAATCGCCTTGCGGCAGGCGCCAAGGCGCTGCGGTCCTGGCCCGCAAACGCGAAAAGGGAAGCGGTAGGAAATAAGGTCAGAAAGAAGTGGGGTGCAATACCCTGCTTTTGATTGGAGTCGTGACGTCCGGAGATATCCGCCATGCTCAAGTCCATCGTCCGAGCGGTGCTGAAGGTCCTGTTTCGCGTCCAAGTCGAAGGCGACACGAGCCACTTTTCGCGGCCGCGGCTGCTTATCATCGCCAACCATCAGTCCTTCCTCGACGGCCTGATCCTGGGGGCATCCCTGCCGGTCGATCCGGTATTTGTGGTGCACACCGAAGTGACCCGCAACTGGTTTTTCCGGCTCGTGTTGCGCTTGAGCGATTACCTGGCGGTGGATCCCACCAACCCGATGGCGATGAAGCGCGTGGTGCGGCTGATCGAATCCGGCCGCCCAGTGGTGATTTTCCCGGAAGGACGCATCACCATTACCGGAAGCCTGATGAAGGTTTACGACGGCCCCGCATTTGTCGCCGCCCGGACGCAGGCCGTTATCGCGCCGGTGCGGCTGGACGGGGCCTCGCGCACGTTTTTCAGCCGGCTGTCGGGAAGCAATCCGCGCGAGCTGTTCCCGAGGATCACGGTATCGATCCAGCCCCCCGCCTCGATCGTCATGCCGAAGGACGCCAAAGGCCGGATGCGCCGCAGGAAAGCCGGGGAGGGCATGCGCAAGATCATGCAGGAGATGATCTTCCGTTCGCGCCCGGATCAGACTCTGTACACGGCGTTGATCGATGCCATGCGTATCTATGGTCGCGGCAGGAAAATGGTCGAGGACATGCGGCAGACCGAGTACTCCTACAACGCGCTGCTGAAGATGACGCTGGTGCTCGGGTTGCTGGTGAAACGCAACAGCGGGCGCGGTGATACGGTCGGAATTCTTATGCCGAACCTTGCCGCCACGCTGTGCATGGTGATCGGGACAACCGCATTTCGCCGCGTGCCAGCGATGCTCAACTACACTGCGGGAACCGACGGCATCCAGAGTGCCTGCATGGCGGCGAAGATTTCCACCATCATCACTTCGCGAAAATTCCTGGAAACGGCGCGGCTTCAGACACAGGTGGACGCACTGCGCGACGTCAGGGTCGTTTATCTCGAGGACCTGCAGCCCACCGTCAATCTCGCGGTCAAGCTGTGGGCCGTAGCCCACCTGATGTTTCCCCGTTTGCTCGGCAGGGGCGTTGATCCCGAGTCGCCGGCGGTGGTGCTTTTTACCTCCGGGTCCGAGGGCCGGCCCAAAGGCGTGGCGCTTTCGCACCGCGCCATACTCTCCAACATCGCGCAGATCCGCGCCATTACCGACTTCTCGGTGGAAGACCGGATTTTCAACGCGCTGCCGGTCTTTCACTCGTTCGGGCTGGTCGCAGGCGGGCTGCTCCCGGTGCTCACCGGCATCAAGCTGTTTCTTTATCCCTCGCCGCTGCACTATCGCCTGATTCCCGAAATAATCTACGACCGCAGCTGCACTATTCTTTTTGGCACCAGCACCTTCCTGAACAACTACGCGAAGTTCGCGCATCCCTACGATTTCTACCGGGTGCGCTACGTGGTTGCCGGCGCCGAGAAGCTGTCACAGTCGGTGCGCGACCTTTGGAGCGAGAAGTTCGGCGTGCGGGTCTACGAAGGGTATGGAGTGACGGAGACTTCGCCGGTCATCTCGGTTAACTCCCCCATGGCGACACGCATCGGCAGCGTTGGCCAACTGCTTCCGGGAATGGAGGCCCGGCTTGTGCCGGTGCCCGGCATCGAGCGCGGCGGCGTATTGCACGTGCGCGGCCCTAACGTCATGCTGGGCTATTTGTATTACCAGAATCCCGGAGTGCTGGTGCCGCCGCACTCGGAGCTGGGCCCGGGCTGGCATGAAACCGGCGACGTGGTTGATATTGACGACGACGGATTTATTCACATTCTCGGGCGAGTTAAGCGCTTTGCCAAGGTCGCGGGGGAGATGATCTCGCTCGAGGTCGTCGAGAAGATTGCCATGGCCGCCTCGCCGGGCTTCCAGCATGCGGCTTCTTCGCGACCGGACGAACGTCGCGGCGAGGCGATCGTGCTCTTCTCCACAGACCCTGCATTGACCCGCGAGCGCATGCAGCAGGCCGCGCACGTGCTGGGCTCGTCGGAGATCGCCGTGCCCAGGGAAATCATCAATGTGCAGGAGATCCCGCTTCTGGGGACGGGAAAGGTAAACTACGTCCGGCTCACGGAAGACGCCTGCCGCGCGCCGGCAATCGCTTCCGGCGCCGGCTAGGCATGACAAGAGTCAACGGGCCGAATTCCGCGGGCGGACCGTCACAGGTTCGACGACGATGCCCCCGCGCTGAATGCACGATCGTGCGGGTAATCATCCCTCGGCAACACCGCAACTACCAACCTTTGCCGAAACGGCTCCCTGGACTGGTGTGACGTCTTGTTAGAGGTGCAACAAACGCGTTTGCCATGACCGATCAAGCGCCAGACTATTCTAAACTGCTCGAATGCCTCGCCGGCCGGCTGCCGGCGTTCCGGCAGGCATTGCTCGAGCTGGACAAGGCCGACCTCGAGCGAGTGGAATTGGCGACAGGCGAGGTGCTCCTGCGCAAGGGTGAAAAGGCGAATGCGCTGTACGTGGTCGTCGCCGGATTGCTGCGCGCCACGACGATCCAGGACGGCGGCGGCGAGCTTACCCTTTCGGAGTTCGGGCCCGCCGAGATGGCCGGCGAAATGGCGATCCTTGCAGGCGGCGGCGTTTACGGCGCCACGGTTTCCGCGGCTGAAGATGCCGTGCTCGTCCGGGTGCCGCGCGAGGCCTTTGAACGGATCGCAAAGTCAGCACCAGGGGTCGTCCGTGAGATGGCGGGTGGCATACGCCGGCGTCTTGCCCGCGACCAGCTTGCCATTGGCCTGCCGAAGTTGTTCGGGCCGCTCGACGAAACCATGCTCCAGTTCGTCGAGGAGCGAGTGGAGTGGGTGAGATTGCACGCCGGTGAGACGCTGTTTGCCGAGGGTGACAAGGGCGAGGACCTCTTCTTTGTGCTTGGCGGGCGCCTGCGGGCGGTGGCCGGCGACGGCCGGGTGCTCAGCGAAATGACCCGCGGTGAAAGCATCGGCGAAATCGCGATGCTGACGGGAGAGCCGCGCACCGCGAGTGTGGTTGCCGTGCGGGACAGCGACCTGGTGCGTGTGTCGCGGCGGGCGTTCGACGAAATCGTCGCGAAGTATCCCGCGGTCATGCAGACCATCGCCCGCATCGTGGTGCAGCGCCTGAGGGCGAAGGAGCAGGGAGGCGGCGCCGCAAGAACGGGAAAGTGTATCGCGGTGCTCGCGGCGGGAGCCGGGAATGCGACCGCGGACTTTACCGAGCGACTGGTAAGGGCGCTCGAACATATCGGCCCCACTCTGCATTTGTCGGCGCAGCGGCTCGACACATTGCTGAATCGGCCTGGAATCGCCGCGGCCGAACAGGAGGACGCGGCCGGCATGCGCCTGACGGCATGGCTCGACGAGCAGGAATCGCACCACCAGTTTCTCATCTACGAAACCGACGGCACCCTCTCCCTCTGGACGCGGCGTTGCCTGCGTCAGGCGGATGAAATTTTGCTGGTAGCGGACGCCGGATCGGACCCCGCGCCCGGCGTTGTAGAAAAGACCCTTCTGGGTCCCACGGACGGCATCTCGAAGGCCCGGCAAAGCCTTGTTCTGCTGCATCCCGACGGCAGCCGTTTGCCGTCAGGGACTTCGCGTTGGTTCGCGAATCGCAACGTCCAGCGCAATTTCCACGTCCGTCTCGACACCGAAAACGACTTCGGGCGCGTGGCGCGCTGCCTGGGAGATGCCGCAGTCGGGCTCGTTCTCGGCGGCGGCGGCGCGCGCGGCCTGGCGCATATCGGCGTGGTTCGTGCGCTGCGCGAGGCGGGGGTGCCGATCGACATGATCGGCGGTACCAGCATGGGGGCGGTGATGGCTTCGCTGGTGGCGATGGACCAGGACTGGGATCAGATGCTGGAGACCAACCGGGAGGCGTGGCTGCGCAATAAACCGCACAAGGAATATTCGCTGCCGTTCATCTCGCTGATCCGCAGCCGGCGGCTGGACAGCATGGCGAAAAGTATTTGGAGCGAATTCGAGATCGAAGACCTTTGGATCAGTTTTTTCTGCATCTCCTGCAATCTTTCCACCAGCGCCACGGTGATCCACGAACGCGGATCGCTGCGGAAGGCCATCCGCGCCAGCGCTTCGATTCCCGGAGTGTTCGTGCCGGTCCTGAGCGACGGAGACATCCTGGTGGACGGTGGACTGGTCAACAACCTGCCTGGCGACGTCATGCGCGAGCGAGCCTGCCGGACGCTGATTGTGGTCGACGTCGGATCGGAGCAGGCATTCACCTTCAAGTTGCCTGAGTTTCCTTCGCCCTGGCAGTTTCTTCGCAGCCGCATCCTGCCATTCGCAGCGCGAATCGAAGTCCCGCACATCGTCGACGTGCTCATCCGCACGACCGATGTCAGCAGCAGCCAGAAGACGCGCGACGTCAAGAGAAACGCCGATGTCTGCCTCCGACCTCCGATCGACGCCTACGGCGTCCTGCAGTTCGAGGCACTCGACGAAATCGCCGAGGTGGGCTATCGCTACGCCAAAGCGAAGATGGAAGAGTTGCGGGGGGAGAAATCGCTGGCGGGTATGTTCCAGGCGAGTTGAGACCGGACTAGCGATTTTCAGCAATGTCGCGCAACGCGTCCAGGTCCAGGATTTCGAGGTAGTCGCGCTCGCGTTTTATGAAGCCGCTTCGAGACCAGTCGCGCAGGTTTTTGTTTACGCTCTCCCGCGTCGCGCCGATGAAGTCGCCCAGTTCCTGCTGCGACAGCTTGAGTTCGATCCGCACTCGGGCGCCGCTCTCGGTCCCGTGATTCCCCGCCAGCCAGAGCAGTTGCTTCGCCAGCCTGGCGGAAACATCCAGGAAGGCGCGATCCTCGACGCGAATTGTGAGTTCCCTGATACGGCCCGCGAGCACGGCCAGGAGCTTGATCGCGACCGGCGGGGAGGCTGCAAGCAGACCCTGGAATGCGTGATTGTCCACCACCGCCATTTCGCATTCCTCCAGCGTGGTCACGGTGGCGGAACGAGGCTGGCCGTCGAGGATGCCGATTTCGCCAAAGACTTCTCCCGGACCCATGACGTTAATTGCGGTGTCGGCCCCGTCGGAGCCCTGCGCGGTGACTTTCGCGCGGCCGCGCAGCAGCACGAAGAACTCGGTGGCCGGGTCGCCCTTGGCGACGATCGTCTCCCTCGGCTTGTACATCCTGGTTTTTGTCAGCTGCGACAGGCGGACGAGATCGTCCATTGCAAGTGCGTTGAAGAGCCAGACCCGCGACAGGCTGTCGATCAACGCGTTGGCCACGGTTTTTGACCTGTGTCTGTGAAGCAGTTCATAGGAAAGCCTGCATATGGCTTGTAGACTTCAGGCATGCAACTCCTCTTCCTCGGCTCAGGCTCCGCGCATACCGTGGGCGCCGACAACTTTCAGTCGAACATGATGCTGATCGCCGACAGCGGCCGGCGCCTGCTGATCGACTGCGGTTCGGACGTTCGCTGGTCGCTGGCAAAACAGGGCCTTTCCCACCTGGATGTTACCGACATTTACATCAGCCATCTGCATGCGGATCACATCGGCGGGCTCGAGTACGTCGGCTTCCAGACGAAATTCGACCCGCGCTGCGAACGTCCCCGTCTTTTCGTCGAAGCGTCTCTTGCCGCCCCGCTCTGGAACCGCGCGCTGCGCGGAGGCATGGGCGTCATTTCCGGCCCCGCGACTGAACTGGATACCTTTTTCGACGTGAGCATAGTCACCGCGAATCAGCCGTTCGAATGGGAAGGCGCCCGCCTTGAACCTGTCCCCGCAGTGCATGTTTCCTGCCCGCGTGCGACTGTCCACAGTTACGGTCTATTGATCGAGCGCGACGGCCATCGGACGTTCCTCACAACTGACACCCAGTTTACTCTGGGTCGCCTGGCCGCCTGCTACGCTAGCGCCGACCTTATCTTTCACGACTGCGAAACCGGGCCCGTAAGGACCGGTGTTCATCCCAATTACGACGACCTGGTTCAGCTTCCCGCCGCCGTTCGCGCCAAGACCTGGCTCTACGGCTACCCGCCGGGCCCGTTGCCCGATGCCGCCGCTGCCGGTTTCCGCGGCTTTGTCCGGGCCGGCCAGTCCTTCGAACTCAACCGCAAGCGCGGTCTGGTCGAGGAAACCGCGATTCGCACTGGACTGAGCACGTAATAGCATGCGCGCCAGGCGACCGCCCTGGCAATTGCGTCTCCAAAACTTCCGAGCTGCTTGGCCCAGCCGCTCCGGGCGGAAAGCAATGTGAGGGATCTGGAAGATTCCCAAAAAAAAGCCCGCCGATACGGCGGGCGAAATCCACGGGAGAGTTGGGAGATCAGTTGGAGACGGTGGAAGCCAGTTTGATCGGAGCGCGTGTGACAGCAGGGGCGCAAAAAATCTTGTCGTCGACCATCACGCAACTGGTCTTGCCATGCAGGGCGAACTCCACGCGCTGCTGGCCGTTCTCCATGGTGACGCGGAGACTGTCTTGTGCGAAGACAACGGAGCACGACACCGCGGCAGCAAACAGCAGGCCGGTCAGAATCTTGGTGGTGGTCATGGTCTGGTTCCTCCTCAAAGTGTTTCGCGTTGGAGACACTGTACGGGGGGAGGGATGCCCTGCGAACTGAACTATTGCGCAGTCGAAGTGTGAGAAATTCACGCCTCGACCGGACACGGCCCCAGGGAGGGCCTTAGTGCGTAGCCTGTTGATGCATGACTGCCTCGTCAGTGAACTGATTCACACCTATTTCGGCGGTTTTGCACGGGTTTGAGTCATTCGTGCTTCAGGCGCGCCACAGTTTCGCAACCGTCGTGTTGGCGCGCTTTCCGTTTTGAGTCGATCTACAGCACCCAAAGAACGCCCAAATCAATGCAGGAAGTAATCAGTGGAATGCCGGTTTCGTCGGCCTGCTTGCGAGAGTGCGGCCGTCGCTTCGGTTCCGTATTTCTTTCCTGGAGTTGAGAATCCTCCCCGCAAGGTGTTTGAGATTGAAGGAACCGGAAGACGAAGACCGGGCGGTTGCGGCCTCCGGACCAAGTTTGGCGCCGCACTCGCTGCAGATTGTCAGGCCCGCGGGTTATTAATCGTGGCAGGTCGGGCACTTTATGACCTTGTTCTTTGGACCCGAATCAAGACGCAGTGAGACGAGCGCCCTCCGCCCCACCCGGTCAAGGCGTGAATTTCACACGCCCAAAACGCGCAAGAGTTCCTGACGAGCTGCGGCAACACCGACGTACAGTGGTCCCAAGATGAAACGCATCAGGGAGGGCCCAGATCATGACTACGACTCCTAGCAAGCTGTTAATCGCGGCCGCGCTATTCTGCTTTGCCGTGACCGCTTGCCACAAAGCTCGGGTCACCACTGAAAACGGCGGCCACCCGGTGGAACTCAGCCAGCATGGCAACACCAGTTGCGTGTTGGTCGACAACAAGGTTTTCTGTGCGCCGGCAAAGATGCGTGCGCCGCTACGGTTGGCTGCCTCCGCCGCAATTTGAAACTCCAATTCTCATTAATCTTTTGGCCCGCTCCTGAGGCGGGCTTTTTTTACTCGAAGGATCAGGATCGGCCAGCCAGTTTGTCGGGCCACATCTTGCCTTCCTTCAGATCCCTCGTGCCGAATATCCGGTGGAACCACAGGTAGTTGTGTTTGGCTCCCTTGGCCCACCCGGCCAAGACGTGAATTTCGCACATTCCCGTTGTGTAAGAGTTCAAGGAAAGAGGGTCCCCCGCGCCGGTACACTGTCTACAACACGTAACGATAAATGGAGAACCAGACCATGAACACTACCAAGCTCCTGACCAGCCTAATCGTCACCACTGCGCTGCTGTTTTCGGCCGCCTTCGCTGCCGACACGCTGAAGGTCGGCATGGAAGACGGCAAGCAACGCGTGGAATTCAGCTTGCATGGTAAAACCGGTTGTGTGCTCGTCGACGCGAAGGTTTTCTGCGCACCGGCAACCACGCGTGCCCCGATCCGCCTGGCTTCCTCCACTTCTGACTAAGCTCGAGTCTTTCCCGGGAGTTTTGGCCCGCCCATGAGGCGGGCCTTTTATTTTTCGTGTCCGGCTTCGCAGCAAATTTGGTGTAATCGGCGAGCCCCGCGGTATTTGCCGGATCCGTCATGAGGAGCGTAAGGTGCCTTGTCATGGCAGCCTGATGAGTGCAGACTTTTCGCCGCAACGGCCCAAACAAGACCAAGGGGAGTTTCAATGACGGCATCATCGGGCGAGAGCACAGCCCTCTGGAGTTTGTCGGAGAAGCATCTGAAGGCGCTTTCGGAGCGGGGCGCGATCAAGGCTTATCCGAAAAACACGGTCATCGTCAACGAAGGCGATCGCAGCGATACTCTTTTCATCATCCTGTCGGGAAAGGTTAAGGCGTACCTCGCTGACGAGGAAGGCAAGGAGGTGCTGCTCAGCACCCAAGGGCCGGGCGAATACTTCGGCGAGATGATCCTCGATCAGGGTCCGCGCTCGGCCTCGGTGATGACGCTCGAGCCCTCGAAGTTCTCGGTGATTACGACCGATCAGTTCAAGAAATTCCTGACCGAACATCCGGACGCAGGACCGGAACTGGTCATGAGCCTGATCCACCGCGTCCGCGAACTGACCAAGACGGTCGGGAATCTCGCGCTGCTCGATGTCTATGGGCGCGTTGCCCGGCTGCTGCTGGATCTGGCGACCGAGCAAGCTGGTGAAATGGTCATTAGTGAGCGCTTGACCCAACAGGACATGGCCAATCGCGTGGGCTGTTCACGCGAGATGATCAGCCGCATCCTCAAGGACCTGCGGATCGGCGGTTATCTGAGGATGGACGGCGAACGGATCATCATCGCCAAGAACCCGCCGCGTGCGTGGTAAAAGGGCCGTTAGGTCCGGTTCGAAAATTTCGCGGTACCGCCCCGGCAGTAGTGTGGCTTCCTGCGGCCTATTTTGGCAGCAGCCCGAGGCGCCGGCCTTCCCTGACAGCCTGAGTGCGATTGTTGGCGTTGAGGCGCCTGAACAGATCCTTCAGGTGCTGCTTGACGGTTCCCTCCGTCAGCCCCAGCGCGTCCGCGATACGTTTGTTGGGCATGCCTTCGGCAAGCAGGGGAAGAATCTGCAACTGCCTGGATGTCAGCGGCGCCGACTCGCCGTTGCCCGCGGTTTGCGAAGGGGGCAGAAACACTGCATCGGGCACATACACCTCCCCGTTCAACACTCGACGCAATGCATCCATCAGTTGCTCGCTGCCGGTAAATTTCGGAATGTATCCGCGCGCCCCGCCGTCGAGGAGGGTGCGGATGATCTGCGGATCGTTCACCCCGGAGACGATTACTACCGGCAGGGCAGGGTAGGCCCGGCGAATGGCGAGAAAACCCTCGATCTCGCCCATTCCCGGCATCTGCAGGTCGAGCAGCAGCAGGTCCACAGGCCACTCCAGGGCAAGCTTGTCCAGCGCTGCCCGCAAGTTTCCCGCCTCGAGCACCGTCACCTGGGTGCCCAGAAGCTGCAGGAAGAACCGCAATCCTTCCCTGAACATGGGATGGTCGTCGGCGTGCAGGATTTTCATGGCGGCTCAGCGGTCTGTCTTGCCAGAGTGCGGGCTGGCATTCGCGTTACGCTCGAACGCACGTCCGCGGTCCGAACTTCAGTCCGGCGCGCGTGCTGGCAACGTGAAGAAGAACTCGTTGCCCTCAGCCGATCCGACGGTCACACCCACCGTGCCTCCAAGCTTCGACACAATGCGCTGCACCGTGGCGAGGCCAAGGCCGTGACCCGCGGCCCGCTCCTTGTGCAGGCGGGTGAATGGCGTAAAAACGCGCGTGCGCTCGTCCTCCGAAAGCGGCTGGCCGTTGTCCAGCACGCTGAAGCGCACGTGCGGGCCATCCGGTGCGCCGGCGACCTCGAGACGCGGCGGCGAGCCGCCGTACTTGAGTGCGTTGCTGAGCAGGTTCATCCATACCTCTCCCACCCAGGGCGCGTAGCCCAACGCTTGCGGCCAAGTTTGCGGCAACTTCACGTCGGCGCGTTGACGCGCCAGCATCTCACCCAACTGGCTCAGAGCCTGGCTGACGAGACTGCCGGTGTCGAGCGGTTTCAGTTCGACGTGCTGCTGTGCGACCGTGGATAGCAGGAGCAGGGCGTCAACAACCTCTCCGGTCATGGCCAGTGCGCTTTGCGCCTGCTGCGCCAGATGCCGCTGTTCGCCGGACAGATCATCCGATTTGAACTTGCAAAGGATCTCCAGAAAGCGGCCGGCGGCTGCGAGCGGGGTCTTGAGGCTGTGAGCGATGGTATGCGCATAAGCTTCGAGCTCGGCATTCTTTTGCGCCAGATCCTGTGTCTTGGCCGTCAACTCCTTCTGCAGTCGGCTCAACTGCAGATGGTGCTGGATGCGTGCAAGCAGTTCCTCGCGCTGAATCGGCTTGGTGACGTAGTCCACCGCACCGAGGCGAAATCCCTCGACTTTGTGAGCGGTGTCGTCCAGTGCGGTCATGAATATCACCGGAACTTCGGCCGTGCGCGGGTCGGATTTCAGGCGCCGGCAAACCTCGAAGCCGTCCGTTTCCGGCATCCTTACGTCCAGAAGCACCAGATCCGGCTTGGCCAGGCGCGCTTTTTCGAGCGCCTGCGCGCCGCTGCGGGTAAGCATCAGATCGAATCCCTGTTCCGCCAGGAAATCCGAGATCAGGCGCAGGTTCTGCGGCTTGTCGTCGACGATCAGCACGGTCGCGCCGCGCAACTCAGTTGGGAGCGACAT
>CAYNFN010000207.1:0-6697 GCA_964396485.1 uncultured Alcaligenaceae bacterium | reverse complement strand
GGCAACGGATCACGAAAAGTCGCCCCGCTTTTAACCCCAATTTGCTTCTCCTCGTTTTTGCTTTCCCTCCGTGTCCTCCGTGTCCTCCGTGGTTCAAGATCTGGTTCGTGGTTTAATTTTCGTTAGTCAGAATTTTCCGTATTTGAGATAGGCTTCTTGCGGGTCCATGCCGCCGAGGATCGCGCTGCGCACCTTGTTCTCGGTCAGCAGCACTTCTTCCGTTTTTGTTACGACCTGCTCCGCGATCTTGCCCGGAATGATGACCACGCCGTCGCGATCTGCCAGCAGCCAGTCACCGCTGCTGATGGTCACGGTGCCGATGGTGACCGGTTCGCCGAAGCGTTCAGGCACCCAGCGGCCGACGATGTCGGAGGGCGTGTTGAAGCTGCAGAATACCGGGAAGCCCAATTTGAGAATGAAGTCGGTGTCGCGGCAGCCGCCGTCGACGACGTAGCCCAGCACGCCCTTGTGGTGCAGCGTCTCGGCGGAGAGTTCGCCCATGAGGGCGACCATGTGGGTATTCGGCTGGCAGACCAGGACTTTTCCCGGCGGCGCTTTCGACAGCAGTCCGGTCCATTGCAGCAGCGTCTCGTGCGGGTCGAGGGTCTCGTCGAAACGGCCGTTGATGGTGTAGATCTCGCCGGCAAGCTTTTTAGTCGGATCGAGCGGCTTGATCGTATGTGGCAGCACGCAGTTCGGATGGCCCATCGCTCGCAGCACATCGTGCACCGCGGCGGTGTAGCACTTTTCCAGTCGTTTCGTCAGATCCATCTTCTTCTCCCTTCAGGGTCGTTACGATCGTGACGGCGTGACGAACGTGACGACGTGGGCTTTCGCGTCTTGGTTTCAACTGTGCTCTTTGGCAGATTCCGGAAGTACAGATCGAACTTATGCCCTTCTATAGGCGATCTTACCCCGTCACGTCGTCACGATAGTCACGCTGTCACGGGCCGACGGCCTGGCCGCGGATCTTAAAATGGACGGGGTCGGACCTCGGCATGACACTGAATTTAATTGAGAAGGTCGAAATTTAGGGTCGTTTTGAGACCTTGGAAGTATCTTTTCGCGGCAAGAATGCATGCTTTAAGAAAAACGGAGCCTAGCGTGATTCGACTCCAGGGACGCTGGTTGCCGTTGCTGGCCTTCCTTGCATTGACAGCAGGCTGTGACGCCTTTACCGATGCTGCGACGCGAATCGCCTTCGACATTGAGGCCGGCGCAGGCCACCTGGGCAAGGAGGCTGGTGGCAAATACACCATCCAGCACAAGACGCCATCGAAGGCGGGCGAGTGCATCGGACCCTACAAGGTGCAGCTCGACAAGGTGGGCGCGCTGATCATCTGGTGCAAGGACGAAACCGACAAGACCGTCTCCAGCCATAGCACGTCCTACCACGCGCGGTTTGTCGATACGTCTCAGACATACATACTGGAAAAGCCGGCGGGCTCGACCCTGACTATCGACATCGAAAGACGCGGTAACCGGGCTGTCGTCACCAACGCGCATTGAGTTGCAGGAACCTGAACTACTTCGTAGCCGACGAGTAATGACCGACGTACAATTATTTGGCGTTGTGAAACTGGAGCCAACGTGGGTGCAATCGAAAAACTTGAAGTTCTCATCAAAAGCCTTTCTCCCGAGGAACTCGCGCAGTTCCGGGAGTGGTTCGCTGAGTTCGACGTTCAGGTGTGGGACCGTCAAATTGAGGCCGACGCGGCAGCGGGGAAACTTGACCGCCTCATCGAAGAGTCGAGGGCCGACCAAAGGGAACGGAAACCCCGTCCCCTTTGAATCACACTGCATCTACACGTTTCTGGGCGCTCTACGATGCACTGCCCAAGTCCGTGCGTGAGATCGCGGAAAGAATTTCCAGCTTCTCAAGTCCGATCCAAAACATCCATCGCTGCACTTCAAGCGAACATGCAGACTATGATCAAATTGTCAGCTAGCAACGCGTTCGACCGGGCGGATTCGATATAGCAGTCGCTGCGATCACATCTCCGAATTTGTCGCTCTGTCCACCGAATCCGTGTTACCCCAGCCTGACCCCGTACCCCGTCCCATCCCCATCGACCTTCCGTAATTCCTCCGCGACCTTTCTTTTCCCCTTTGCGAAAATGAAACGCGATGATGGAATTGTAGTTCCGACATAACCCGTAAACGGGTTAGTCTGCACTGAAACTCGCGCGGCTCGTTTTCAACGCTCTTGATTTAGCCGACTTAGGGATGGACTGAATGGACACTGACGTCCTGATCATCGGGGCCGGCCCGACCGGGCTGATGCTCGCTAACCAGCTTGGCCGGCGCGGCGTGCGCACTCTGATCATCGACAGGCATTCCGGACCGTCTCTGCAGACCCGCGCGCTCGGCGTGCAGGCGCGCACGATGGAGATCTACTCGAAGCTCGGCATCGTCGACCGGGCGTTCGAGCTCGGCAAGCGCGGCACGGGCGCGAACATCTGGGCGCAAGGGCGGAGGATGGCGCGTGTGCCCCTGGGCGAGGCCGGGAAAGATCTGACACCGTATCCGTTCATTTTCATCCTCGGCCAGGACGACAACGAAAAGATCATGGGTGAAAAGCTTCGCGACTGGGGCCTGTCGGTGCAGTGGAACACCGAACTGGTCGGCCTCGATCAGGAATCTGGCCAGGTCACGGCATCACTGAAGCAGCCCGACGGCTCGATCCGCAAGATCGCCGCCGCGTGGGTCGCCGGATGCGATGGCGCCCGCAGCGCCGTGCGCGAGCTGAACGGCGTCACGTTTCCGGGCGCTGCCTACGAGCACGTGTTCTTCGTGGCCGATACAGAGGCGACGGGATCCATGGTTCCGGATGAGGTCAACGTCTACTTGTGGAAGCAGGGCTTTCATCTGTTCTTCCCCATGCGCGGAACGGATCACTGGCGGGTCGTCGGCATCCTGCCCCCAGACTTGCGGAACAAGGATGACGTGACCTTCGAGCATGTGGTCCCCTCGGTGCAAGGCGAGGCGGGATCCGGCCTCTCGTTCAAGGCGTGCACCTGGTTCTCCACTTACCGCATCCATCACCGGAGCGCATCGCGCTTCCGCGACCGCCGCTGTTTTTTGCTCGGTGACGCGGCGCACATTCACAGCCCGGTGGGCGCGCAGGGCATGAATACCGGCCTGCAGGATGCCTACAACCTGGCTTGGAAGCTCGCGCTGGTCGTCAAGGGTCAGGCGGACCCGGAATTGCTCGATACCTATGAGGAAGAGCGCATCCCGGTTGCGCGGCGCTTGCTGAACACGACCGACCGGGGATTCAGGCTGGTCGTATCGGACAACTGGCTCGCCGCCGTTCTCCGCACGAAAATACTTGCCAGGATCGCCGCGTTTGCGATGGGCCGGGAACGGATACAGAAGGCCGCATTTCGCGTCGTCTCGCAGACCGGTATCCATTACCGGAACAGCTCGTTGTCGAGATCCACGGACAATCCGCCGCGCGGCGCGCCGCGCGCAGGCGATCGCTTCCCGTGGCTGCAACTGAAGTTTTCGGAGAACGGTCCGGTCGAGGATCTGTTCCAGAGACTCGACGACACGCGATTTAGCTTGATTGTGATCGGACAGTTGGTGCCCTCCCAAGAAGCAATCGGCCTTGGCGATTTGCTGAACATCCACGCGATTTCCGCCGATCCCGTCAATGAGGTTGAACTGGCCCGCGCGCAGATTCCCCAACCCTCTTTCTATTTGGTGCGGCCCGATGGCCACGTCGGACTTTGCGGGGGGCGCCTGGAAGTCGCCGCGGTCGCCCGTTATGCCTCCGAGCGTTTGCGCATCGGAGGTGGAAATGCGTGAACCATCAACTCCCCAGAGGCATACGACGAGCGGTTATTAGCAGAATGTTTGAATGAAGCGCTAATCGTGCCTCGTCACGTCGTCACGTTCGTCACGGATTCTTCCACGCCGCCGCAGGGCGCGTCTGCCGCAGGGCGGCAAGCTGGTTGGCGGCGAGGGCGCCGATCACGATCGCGCCGCCGATTAGCGCGGCCTGGCTCGGCCGCTCGCCGATCAGGACCCAGACCGACAACGTGCCGAATATGATCTCGAGAATCGATAGCAGGCCAATCTCCGCCGAGGCGAGGTAGCGCACCGCAACCATCATCAGCAACAGTCCCACGCCAAGCTGGACGATGCCCATGATGGACAGCAGAGCGAGGTCGCCCGTACTTACCGATAACGGCAGCGCGAAGGGCAACGCGATCAGCAGCGAGAAGATTCCGGCTAGCAGGACCGAAGGCATCATGTCGACGGCGGCGCGATGTCTGCGCAGGATAACGACGTTGGCGCCGAAGCCAAGGGGTATGCACAACGCGATCAGGTTTCCCGCCCATCCGCCGCCGGTGAGCGCGTCGAAGAACATCATCACGATGCCCCCGATTGCCGCGATCATTGCCAGCCACGTGCGCGGTGCGACCTTCTCGCCGAGGAAAAGGCGTCCACACAGGGCGGCCACGAAAGGCGAAATGCTTCCGACCACCAGCGTGTTGGCGACCGTGGTCAGCGATAGGGCGAGGATGAAGCAGATCATCATCCATGCGAACAGCAGTCCGGATATCACCCCCGGCCAGCCCATGGCACGAACGCGTTGCGGCAGTCGCGAGCCATGCTGGAAGCACAACACGACCAGCAGGAACACAGTCATGAAGAACGATCGCCAGAAAGTGATTTTCCAGCCGTCGGTGACATCCATGTTGCGCACCAGGACGCCGGCGCTGGCCCAGCACAGTGTAGCGCCGATCATCAGGGCGATCCCCTTGCGGTGTTCGGCCGGCGTGCGCATCAGGTACACCTTTCAAACACAATGTTCACCGCAGAGGCGCGGAGGCGCAGAGAAGTACGCGCAGAGTAAAGCAACATGGGACTCCAATTCTTGGAAAGTGGCGTGCTACTGGAAGTGTGCCAATTGAGACCATGCCTGCGTTCCTTTCACTTGACACCTTTTTGTTTGTCTTTCTCTGCGTTCCCTCTGCGTCTCTGCGCCTCTGCGGTGAGGTCTAAACAATCGCCTTCGGCACGGCGACGCCGAGCTTCTCGATCCAGGGCTGCAGCGCCGGCAGGATGCTCGGATAAAGTTCGACGCCTTCCTTAAGTTGCTTCTCGCGTCGGCGCAATCCGGTCGCGCCGGGCAACCGCACTCGATCGAATCCGCTTCGTGGCGGCGTGGCACGGCAGGCGTTCGCCAGCCACTCGGTCTGACGGATGAAATCTTCCTTGCCTCCGTAGAGTGACGGATCGAAGACCTGCACGTAAATATTCGCCGCCCAGCCTTCGTTCGCATCGGCGCGGCCGTGGCCGCCAAGACCGCCGGTCAGCGCCTCTACCATCAGGCCCAACGCATAACCCTTGTGGCCGTGATCGGTTCCGCCCAGCGGCAGCAGCCCGCCCTTGGGTTCCCTGAACAGCACCGCGGGATCGTCGGAAGGGTTGCCGTCAGCGTCGAGCACCCATTTTCCCGGCAACTTGCGTCCTTCCTGATGCAATCGGCTGGTCAGCCCGTGGGTGGTGATGGACATCGAGACGTCGATCATCACCGGGTCGCCTGCAGTCGGCCACGCTGCGGCGATCGGGTTGGGCGTGTAGACGCCGGTGCCGCGCCCGCCGTGCGGTACCACGCCGCCGGTTTCCGGACCGGAGGAAATCAGCATCACCATCATTCCCTGGTCGGTGACGCGCTTGAGATATGCAGCGAGGCAGGCAATGTGATGGCAGCGCCGGATGGCGACCGTGCAGGTGCCGAGTTTCCTTGCCCGCTCAATGGCGAGATCGATCGCCCGCCTCACCAGCCATGGCCCCGGCAGACGCATGCCGTCCCAGGTTACCGCCGCCGGAAAGTCCGCGATCGCGCGAGGTGATCCGGATCGGGTCATGCCGCCCTTTTCGAGATCGCTCAGGTACGACGCCAGCAGGTGCAGGCCGTGGGTGTCGTGGCCGAGCAGGTCACCCTCGACCAGGATCTCGGCGACGACTTTGGACTTATCGGACTCCAGTCCGGCCTTGTCGAGTAGTGCTGTTGCGAATTTGACGAGATCTTCGGCGCGGTAACGTGGTGTATTCAGCATAAGGTCAAAATCTCAACGCAGAGGCGCAGAGAAAAGCAGAGAACACGGAGGAAAAGCAAAAACGAAGATAAGCAAATTGGGGTTAAAAGCTGGGCGACTTTTCGTGACCCGTTGCCGACATTACCAACTTTGGTGGATCGTTCGCCAATTAGGGATTCTTACTCTCGAATGCTTTTTTGCTCTTGCCTTTCCTCCGTGTCCTCCGTGTCCCCCGTGGTTCAAGATTTGGTTTTCGATTCGCTTTTCGCTCGTCAATAAGTCGCCCGGCCACCGGACAGATCGAACACCGAGCCGGTGGTGAACGAGCAATCCTCGGTGCACGCCCACACCACGGTTGCGGCAATTTCCTCAACCAGGCCAAAGCGGCCCATCGGTATCTTGGCGAGCATATAGTCGATGTGGCTCTGGGGAACCTGGTCGAATATCGGGGTCTTCACCGCCGCTGGGGTGACGCAGTTTACGGTGATCCTGTTCTTGGCGAGTTCCTTGCCGAGCGATTTGGTCAATCCGATCACCGCGGCTTTGGACGAACTGTATGCGGAAGCGTTCGGATTGCCTTCCTTGCCGGCGATCGAGGCGATGTTGACGATGCGGCCGTAGTTGTTCTTGATCATGTGCGGCAC
>CAYNFN010000206.1:0-4530 GCA_964396485.1 uncultured Alcaligenaceae bacterium | reverse complement strand
GCTGGCGGCATGCTGCGCTGGCGTGCGGACGGCCATGCTGTGGAGGGCGGCAGCACCTAGAATTTGTCCCTCGATTATCCATGCAGACCATCGCGTACTTCGATGCCGCAGAATCGCCCACCATGCGCCAGCCGCTCGCATACCAGCGCAGCATGCCGCTCGCTCGGCGGCCAGACCGAGTTCGCCGAGATGCGCACCGCCTACGACGCCCTCCAGGATGAAATGAAACAGCGCCTGCGCGGGCTGGTTGCGGAGCACGCCAACATGTATTCGGGCAAGAAACTGCGTTTTATCGACTTTTCCGCCAAGCGATCATCGAGCTCGTCGCCCAACGGAATGCAAGGTCACGGCAGGTATTCATGCGCTTTCTGATGTTTTGCGGTGACGACACTCATCGCTGCAGTACTTGATTTACGCCCAATTCCTCGTCCATGTTTTGCGCCACGCATCGGCTTGCAACAGGCCACAGAAGGTTTGTTGGCGAGGGTGGATTCATTGCCTTTGAATCCCGATTTCATTGCATCTGCGTGATCCTGCCTACTGACTGGTGAGCTGCCGAAAGAGAGACATGCCTAGGGTCAGGGAACGGCATTCCAGATTTGTTTCCACAAAGGCTTTATTGCCTCCTACTGTACAGGACATGTCCTGTACGGTACTATGACGTAATAGCCGAAAACCGATAAACGAGATGGCCTCACGCACATGACTTTGAAAAAATCCTCACCCCCAACCCCTGTGTATCCCATTGGTGTAACCGCTCGCCTGACCAATATTCACCCTGAAACGCTGCGAATTTGGGAACGGCGCTACGCTATCGTTGAGCCGGCGCGAGCCAGTCGCGGCAGGCGGTTTTACTCGGAACAGGACGTTCAGCGCCTCTCCCTGGTGAAGAAATTGGTCGATGCGGGCCATCCAATCAGCGCGGTTGCCGGGCTTTCGCTGAAGGAACTGGACGTTCGCGTGCAGGCAACCACGCCCGCGATGACATTGAACCTGCCCGTGGCGTCAGCCGGTCCATGCCGAGTGCTTGCCATCGGAGAGGCGCTGCCGACGTTGCTCAGGGAGGGCGCATCGGCCCCTGGCATCGAGATCGTGGCGTCCTTTCACGATGCCGCACAATTCCGGGCGCAGACCAAAGGCCTGACCGCGGACGTGTTGCTCTGGGAGCTGCCAGCGGGGCACAGCGACACCACACGCGAGGTGTCCACGCTGTTGGCGCTTGCGCGCGCCCGACGCGCCGTCGTCATTTACAGTTTTGCCGCCCGCCGCGCCATTCAGGACCTCGAGACGGCAGGCGTGAGTTGTCTTCAAGCGCCGGCCAGCGTGGCTCTCATCCGGCAAGCGTGCCTCTCGGCCCTGCTAAGCGCGACCCCGCCAATTCAAGTGTCGGTGCCAGGTCCACGCGGGATTCCGACCCGTCGATTCGCCCCCGAACAGCTTGCCCGCATCGCGCTGAGTTCCCCAATCATGGCATGTGAGTGCCCACACCATCTTGTCAATCTGGTTAACAGCCTCTCCGCTTTCGAGAAATACAGCGAACAGTGTGAAAGTCACGACGACAAGGACGCCCAAGTCCACGCGCTCTTGCATTCCATCGCCGCAACGGCCCGAGCGCTACTTGAAACGGGCCTCGAGCGTGTCCTAGAGGCCGAGGGCACCCCCGCCAGTTAGTGCCCGGCCACGCCGGTCCTGTGGTCCCCCAAGTCCGGAAAACAACCTTGGATACTCACGCACCGAATGACCACATAATGTCCAGATAATGGTGAGAATTTAAAATACTTGTTGACATATTGTATAGGACAATAGATTATACGTCCTGGACAGGCCGCCTACCAATTGAAGGACCTGTTTTAGCAACCATGGACCGGATGTCAATTCGTTCTCACAACCTAGGAGGTGATCCAGATGAAAGCTTTCCTGACGTTATCGATAGCCACTGCAACACTGCTTTTTTCATCGCTTAATTCCGCCGCCGATCTGACAGATGACGGCGGGGACCTGATCGCCAGGGCCACGGTAGCATTCCAGGGGCAAGCGGCCCTGCTCACCAGCCCCTGGCAAGAACCAGAAATTCGTTGGTTCACCCAGGATGCGACGTACGAGTACAGCGCGCTGGACCTGGAAATGTTGCTGTCATGGCATGGGGAATCTGCCATCCATGCCCACCTTCGCCACCGCGCCGACCACGGCTATTCCATCGAGGCATCAACTGCAAAGTTCTTTCCCACTAACGACACGAACACGGTGTTCGTTCAGTTCGACACCTCCGGCAGCCTCGCACGACCAGTAATGGCCTTGATGGAAATGCGTGGAAGCGAAATTGCAAAGATTCGGGAGTTCGCGCGTGTTGAAACGATCGTCGACGTTCTGCTGGGAGGCCAACGATTCTCCAGTACGGCCTTACTGCGGAACTGAGTAACGAAGCCGGGGACGGGCTGCTCGCAGTTAGCGGGCGCCTTACCCGACAAGTAGTTGAGCATCATCGGTAATTTATCAACCTGCTGTCTATTTACAAAAGGATCTGACATGAAACTCTCTAAATTTGTAGCTGCAATTGCCGTCGTCGCTGCCGCCGTTGCTAACGTCTCTGTCGCCGCGGAAAAGAATATTGTCGACACTGCCGTATCGGCAGGCTCTTTCAACACGCTTGTCACAGCCATCCAGAAAGCGGGTCTGGTCGAGACGCTGAAGGGAAAAGGTCCCTTCACCGTGTTTGCGCCGACAGACGAAGCGTTCGCGAAGATTCCGAAGGCGCAACTGGATGCGCTCCTGGCCGACAAGGCAATGTTGGCCAAAGTGTTGACGTATCACGTGGTCGCGGGCAAAGTCATGGCCGCTGATGTAAAGGCCGGATCGACGAAAACGGTGGCGGGCATGAGTATGACCATCACCACCAACAACGGTGGCGTTCAAGTGGACAATGCGAACGTCGTAAAGACGGACATCGTCGCAAGCAACGGCGTCATTCACGTGATCGATAAGGTGATGATCCCCAACTAAGCCTGCTCTGACGTGACGAGAGCCAAGCCGCTCAGGTTTGGCTCTCTTTTCCTGTTGCTGGCTCCTCGCCAACACCATCTATTCAATGCCATGACGGTACATAAAAGTGCGGCGAATTATAGGAGTATCGTCATTCGCGTTAGCTCTGGTCTTGGTCGCTTGGCTGCCGCTAGGCACGCTTGAGATCATCCCGTTCGTGCTCGAGTTGCCCGGCGAGCCAAGTTTGCGAGTGCATGCTGCCGCGGCTGTCGGCTGCCTGATGGTCGCTGCTTGGGGATTCTGGAAAAACACGGATTGAGAGGGAACTGTTCGATCAATCGCTGCACTTCTGAGGAGGTAAGTTCATGTTCAAGATGTCAGACGTCTGTATTCTCCTTGCGGTCATGGTGTCATTCGCCATCTCCGCCTATCTTTGGTTCAACGGCCAAAAAGATGAAGGGTTATTCACCGCGACTTGGGTGCCTTCCATTCTTTGCTTTGGTATCTACTTCAAAGTACTGAGCATGAAAGGGCAACGACATGAGTGACTCGGGGATTCTCTATTGGGGGATGTTTTGTTTTGCTTTGGCTGTCATCGGCATGGCGGGGACGGTCTACGAGTTCAAGAAGATGTCGCGTCCGCGCCAGAAATAGATTTGGGCGGGGGCGCGGACTAATGAGGCGGGGCCACTAGAGCTGATTCGATTGCGTCCCTCCCGTGATTGGATCGACCAATCGATAGTCATGAAGCCACGGTGCCGGTCGTTGCGCCCACGGGTGAACAAGAAGGCATCGCAGTTCCGACTGCGGTGTAGCTCCCAGGTTGGACCCGGTGGAAGCAAGGCGCCCTTTTGGTGAACGCATTCTGGGTGTTGAAGTTTCTGCTCGACGCCCGGCGGCATATGCGTTCGGAGCGAGTTGGAGACCCGCACCGATCTCGGCGATCTCGATACTCTGCTCGAGCAAGCTGACGGCGATGCCGAGCCGGGCCAGGGACAACGCCGCGGCGAGGCCGCCGATTCCGCCGCCAACGACTACGACCCTGACGGTGTCCTCATGGAGATGAAGCCATCTGCAGCCTCTTACGCTTCTACGAATTCGCGAGATCCGACCCAAAGGCCGAGCCTACTCCACATTTTCTCGGAAATTAGCGACGGCGCAAATGCGCGTTCCGGCAGCACTTCGAGATGCCGAAACCACGACTGCGCCACTTACGGGGATTGCGAGGGACCAAAGGTCAGGTGCTGCTGCAACAGCTCTTCGGACACGTGACCCAGCGGCAGCCTCGAGGCGACCGTGCTGCAAATGAAACGGGCACCGATTGTGGTGCCCGTTTCATGTTCGTCCATTTACGCTCAGATTCGCTTGCACAGGATGTGAAGCGAGGCGTGGCGGGAGTCGATCAGTACCTCATCCGACAGGTATATCAGTGACGGCGCCTCGCTTCGCCCCGGGCTTGGGGCCAGTCGCTCGCGGCGGCACGTAGGCGGACAGACGGCAACTCACGCCCTCGATCTGTTTTCCGCCGACGTATCGTGTCACCTGGCAGCA
>CAYNFN010000205.1:0-7951 GCA_964396485.1 uncultured Alcaligenaceae bacterium | reverse complement strand
GCGTTGCGGCAGGCAAGCGGCCTCCCGCCGAAGCCGAGGTGCTGATTGAGGATCGTGCTCGAAAATCCGAAGGCGCCGGCATCCATCGCCCCGGCGAGCAGGGTACGGATCTTCGCAGTTTCCTCCGGTGTTGCCGCCCGCCCCATCGACGCCTCACCCATGACGTAGTGCCGGAACGGCGTGAGCGGCGCGAGGAAAGCGAGATTGACCGAAGGCTTGCGGCGCGCCGCGGCATCCATGTACTCGGGGAAGGTCTCCCAGTCCCAGGTGATGCCCTGATTGAGCACCTCGAACGGGATTGACTCGACATTGACGAGGTCGCGCATTGCCACTTCGCGCGACTCGGGCCGGCAGGGCGCAATGCCCACGCCGCAGTTGCCCATCATCACGCTGGTGACGCCGTGCCACGACGACGGCGTGACCGCGCCGTCCCAGCAGATTTGCGCGTCGTAATGCGTGTGCGGATCGATGAATCCCGGCGCGACGACGCAGTCCGAGGCGTCGATGGTTTCCCTGGCGCTACCGTTGAAGCGGCCGATCTCGACGATCTTCCCGCCCGCGACCGCCACGTCCGCATGCCGGCCCGGCGTGCCGGTGCCGTCTATGACAAGACCGTTCCTGATCAGCAGGTCGTACGCCATGGATGTTCCTGTAAACCGCGAAGGTTACCAAGCCGAAACAACGACACCGAAAATCGCCCTCACCCTAACCCTCTGCTCCGCTCCAAGTGTTCCCTTGTCCCAGAGGGAGAGGGACCCTATTTATGGATGAGAGGGAAGAATCGCCTTTCTGCCTCCGGGAGGCAAATCTAGCGTCAGGCCTATACTTTATAGTCAGGAACCGCGGTAAGGTTGATCGACGCCGTAGGCTCTTGCGGCCAACTCGGGATACAACCGCTCGCACAGTTTTCTCCGCAGCTTCCCGGGTGAAAGATCGACGGGAAAGGAGGCCAGCACGATGGCGCGAGCAGTTTCGAACATGCTCACGCCGATCAAGAATCTCTCGACCGGCTGCATTTTCGCGTAGCGTTCATGCACCATCCGAGCGATTTCAGGGCTCGTGTCGTTCACGAAGGCACTCCTCCAGCAGTTCACTTACGTTCAGCGACGGCGCCCATTTGCGCAGGTACACCGAATCGAATTCCCCCGACAGGAGATTCCGGACATCTCGCATCTGCAACTCGGACTTTGCGTCTTCTGCCCATGCCAGCTTCGACAGTATCAGGTCCTCCTTGCTGACGATCGACGCCGCAAATCCCGGCAACTTCACCTGAACGCGACGCGCAAACTCGGTCTGCCTGTAAGGCGCCTGCTTCCGCACGATCAGATCGACCTTCACGACGCTATCGAGATGCAGCAAGTTGAACATGCCTCGTTCCCGCAAAGCGCTGTGCAGTGCTTCGACCGGGACGAAATAGTCGGGCTCGAACGAAGAAACAAATTTCCCGGCATCCGATGCCTCCAGCGCTACGACGATGTCGATGTCGCGCGTCATGCGCGGCTGGGCATAGTAATTCATCGCCATCGAGCCGGTCAGCATGTAAGCGATCTGCGCGTTCTCCAGCCGGGCGCAGACATCCTTGAGAACATCGAGTTCCGAAAGCATGGTGCCATGGTACGGCAACCGTAGTGCAATGCGCCACGACGCTCAGATGGACTCTATGAACCTCACCAGCGCCTCCCTTTCCGCTTTGCTCATGTTGCGATAGGATTCGCGCGAAACTTCTGCTTCGCCCCCGTGCCAGAGAATCGCTTCGGCAACATTGCGGGCGCGGCCGTCGTGCAGCATCGCGGTGCTGCCGTTCACCGTTTGCGACAGACCCAACCCCCATAGCGGCGGGGTGCGCCAGTCGCGCGGGCCGGCCTTGAAATCCGGGCGGCCGTCGGCGAGTTCCTCGCCCATGTCGTGCAGCAGCAGGTCGGTGTAAGCACGGAAGGTCTGATTCGCCAGTTGCGGCAGGGGCGGAAACGTTTCCGCGGTCTTCATCTCGGGCACATGGCACACCGCGCACTTCGCCTCGGCGAACAGTTTCTCGCCGCGCCGCACCTCGGGATCGTTGATGCCGCGGCGTGCCGGCACGGCCAGGCCCTGCAACCATAGTTCCAGCGCCTCGATCTCGTGATTGATGATCTCGGGAACATTGCCCGGAAGGTGACGCGCGCAGATCTCCTGCGCCGGCGGACAGTTCTGATCCGGAAACAGCCTCGACGAAAGGCCCATGTCGCCGAACGCAGCCGTCGTGATCTGCTGTTTCAGCGACGGCTGATTGGCTTTCCAGCCGAAGCGGCCGAGCGCCGTGCGATTATTGACGGCATCCCAGACGTGGTTCGGGCGCCCGTTGAATCCCAGCGCTTTCTGCTCGCGCGCAATGTCGGCCAGGGTCCGTTCGGATACCGCTTCCAGAAAACCGAGGCCGAAGATCGGCTGCGCAATGCGAACCGACATCATGGCATCCGCACCGAGCGGACCAAAGTTGAGATTCTCGATGCGCAACTTTGGCGCGCGCAGTTCGACAACCTCGCCATCCGGGAACCTGACGATGCGTTCCTCCCAGTCCATGTAGAGATCCGATTCCGGAGGCACCGGCGAGCCCGCATAGGCGAAATCGACATTGCGGCCGTCGAGCGAACGATTCTGAAGCTGATCGCCATAGTGCGGATGCGGCCGCGGCGCGCCGTGCTTGTCCTCGCCGGGAAGACTCAGCCGCACCAGCATGGACAGCATTTGCTCGTCGCGCGAAGCCGGCGGGCCGCCGCGCCCGGCGTTGATGTGGCATGCGCTGCAGCGGTCGGCGATGAATGTCGGTCCCAGTCCCCAGTCGCCGTTGAGTGAATTGATCGACGCCCACTGCCGGTGGAAGATGCTACGGCCGACCATGAAGAACTGCCGCTGCTTGACGTTGAGCACCGGCGCGGGTTCGGAATACGCCGCCTTGTCGAATCGCTCGACCGTGAAGGTCCCCGCGGAGAGCACAGCCTCGTCCGTCTTGTCGCGCGTGACGGCTATCGCGCCGGCGGCCAGCAAGCCCAGCACCAGCACGGAAGAACGGGCAAAGGATTTCAGAGATGCCGGATCGTGCATAAAAGTAACCGCCACTCCCGGGATTGGATTTGAGCCAGTGCGAAGTTAATGCATACAGGAATCCGCCGCAAGCCCGGCCGTGGGCCCGAGTGTCTATACCGGCAATCTTCGGGAGTCTTTTGCCGGGCGACGCGCTAATATGTTCGCTCTTTCGCCGGACCGAACCGGCGCAGCGAGGACAGATCATGGGACTATTCAGCGGCAAGCGTCCGAAGGACCTTGGCGTCAGGAACGGGCTTCTCAAACCCGTACCGGCGTCACCGAACGCAGTTAGCAGCCAGGCCACCGGCGGCTATTACCAGATCGCTCCGCTCCGCTACAACGGCACGTCCGAGCCGGCGATGGCGGCGCTCAAGTCCGTCATCGAGAGTACGCGGCGCACCAGCATCGTCGAAGAGCGGGCCGACTATCTCTATGCGGAGTTCACCGGCAAGCTGATCGGTTACGTGGACGACGTCGAGTTCTACTTCCCGCCGAACGAGCCGCTCATTCACGTGCGGTCCGCGTCGCGCCTGGGCTACAGCGATTTCGGCGCGAACCGCAGGCGCATCGAAGACATACGAGCGAAGCTCACTGCCGCCGGTGTCTGAGAACGAATCCTCCGCGCCGCTGCCGGAGCATGAAGGTCCGAGGATTGAAACCTGGTGGCGCCGTTCAGCGCCGTTAGCCGCAGGCGCGAGCCTCGCCATCGGTGCGGCGACATTGTGGTTCGGCAACATGCTCAATCGCGTGCCGCTCGATCAACACGCCACCCTGAGCTATCTGCTGATGCTGCCGCTGCTGCTGATCGTACCGGCATTCTCCGCCGCAGGTTTGCGGCTGGCATGGCTGGCGTGGTTCGGCGCGCAAGGCGCAACGAGAATGCTCATCGCTATTGTGGTGCTGGCGGCGGTGACGGCCAACCTGCTCGCGATCGCGCGTTTCGGGACCGCGCTGCTGCGGATTTTCGGCAGTTAGCCAATTAGTTCTTTAGTACTGAACACGGAGGACACAGAGGACACGGAGGAAAAACAAAAACGAGAAAAAACGAATTGGGGATAGAAACGAGGTGACTATTCGTGATCCTCTGCCGCCAATTTCGACTTTGTTGCAACATCCGCCAATTGGAGCTTTTTACACTCGTTTGCTTTTTTTGCTCTTGCCTTTCCTCCGTGTCCTCCGTGTCCTCCGTGTCCTCCGTGGTGAGGGTGTCGTCTTTTGAGGCCTTTGCGCCGGCGAACTAGCGCCGCGGGTATCGGGTCCTGTGCAAAAAAGAGGCAACGAGGGGGTCGATGCCACATTAGGAGCGAGTGCTAATCTTTTGAAAGACTCGCGCTTTCACATCCGGTAATCGCGTGTCAACAAAGTGTCACATTTTCCCGCCGGGAGGCGTGTTATTTTGTGCCGGCATTTTCAACTCTACACCTCCCGCCTTATGGACAAGAAGACTCCCGTGTACCCGCCGATCGCGAACGCCGCCGATTACATCGATGCGTTGATCAGACCGCAATCGAAAGACCTCATGTTAAAGAAAAGAATCATCGCCGGACGCAGGATGCGGGACAAATATCGCGAGGAGGTCGTGGTTACCGAGGTGGTGCAGCGCCTGGGATGACGCCCTCCGGCAAAAAAAAAGACGCGGCCAAGGCCGCGTCTTTTTTTATTGGTGATACCGCAAAAGCTCAGCGATTCTTGTCCAAGCTGAGCGGCCCGGAACCGTAAACGATGATGTAGAGCATGCCGCCCATGACCGCCAGGTTCTTCAGGAAAAAGATCCTCTGCAGTTGCACCTGATCGGCCGGTACCGCCCAGAAGGCATGGAAGACGAACAAAATGACGAGCACGAAAATGAAGATTGCTGCGGCGGCCCAACGCGCCTTCCAGCCCACGGCGATCATGATGCCTCCACCCAGTTCGATGATAATCGCTATGACCGCAAGAATCTGGGTCATCGGCATGTTGTGCGCTTGCATATAGCCGATCGTGCCCTCGAAGCCGGTGATCTTCTCGAATCCGGCGATGATGAACATCAAAGCCAGCATGACACGGCCGACCAGCGGCCCGTACATTTTCACGTTTTCCATGATCTCTCCTCCGTTTTTTAGAAACGATCAAAGAACCACTTCAACTGCCGCTACATCCGCCGCCTATTCCGCGGCAAATCCGATGTCCTTGTGCGTGCTGTCACAGAACGGCTTGTTCTTCGAGCCTCCGCAACGGCACAACGACGCCTGTCCGCCGATCCACGCCGCCGAACCCTTGCTGTCGCAGATCTGCATCTCGCCGAAACAGCGCAGCGGGCCGTTCGGCCTCAGCGTAATGCGAAGACGGGCACCCGGCGCGCCGGGATCGAGCGCCTTCGGCTGGTAAGCCCCGACGCGCACGTCGTCGCGGAATCCGGCCTTGGCATGGCTGTCATCGCAGAACGGTTTGGCCGCCGACCGGCCGCAGCGGCACAGCCGAGCCTCGACCATGCGCTTGAGCACCGTGCCGTCGGCCGCGACGATCTCGATGTCCCCGGTCACCTTGAGCGGCCCGTCAACCTGCGGCTGAATGACGTTCATGTTTGCGGCTCCGATTCCTTGTGATTTCCGCCTTTACCTGTCACTTCTCACTCGTCACTTGTCACTGTCCTACTGTGCCACCCACCCTCCGTCGATCGGCAGCGCCGCGCCGGTGATCGAGGCGGCGGATTCGCCGCCGAGAAACACCGCAAGCGCAGCCACATCTTCGATCCTCACAAACTCCTTGCTCGGCTGGCGCTCGAGGATCATGTCCCTGATGACGTCCTCGCGCGCGATGCCGTGCACCTTTGCCTGGTCGTCGATCTGCTTCTCCACCAGCGGAGTCAGCACGTAACCCGGGCAAATCGCGTTGCAGGTGACACCCTTGCCCGCGGTCTCGAGTGCCACAGTCTTGGTCAATCCAACCAGACCGTGCTTGGCGGCGATATACGCCGATTTGAACGGGGAAGCAACCAGTCCGTGAACGGAGGCCACGTTGATGATACGGCCCCAGCCCTTGTTTTTCATTCCGGGGAGCGCGGTGCGGATGCCGTGGAATGCCGATGACAGATTGATCGCAAGGATCGCGTCCCACTTCTCGATAGGGAATTCGTCCACCGGCGCCACGTGCTGGATGCCGGCGTTGTTGACCAGCACATCCACGGCGCCGAAGCGCCGCTGCGCCTGATTGATCATTGCCACAATTTCGGCGGGTCTGGCCATGTCGGCCGATGAGTACAGCACACTGACCTTGTGTTCGGCGGCCAATCCGGCGCGCAGTCTTTCAATCTCTGCCGCGTCGCCGAAGCCGTTGAGCATGACGTTGCAACCCTGGGCGGCGAACGCCCGGGCGATGGCCAGACCGATGCCGCTGGTGGAACCGGTAATGACAGCCGACTTGCCTTTCAACATGCTGTGCGGGCGACCTCGCGTTTGACGTTGCCGCGAAGTCTAGCAGAAGCAATGCGGCCGCCGCGCCCCATCGGTCGCCAACGCCCTCGCAGCAGGTATCCTGAATCCGGCCGGTGAACTCCGGTTGCCGGACTGTCTGGTGGTGTTCAGGGCCGATTTGTTGCGGCCGATGCTTTGTCGCCTATCCGGGCGACGAACTCCGCAATCTTCGCTACGGTCGCCTGCTTCTGGTCCACGTGAGGCGAATGTGCGCAGTGCGGGAGCATCAAGGTTTCGACGGGGCCGTTCACCTGTCTTGCGATCGCCGTAACCTGGGTGGTAGTCCCGTATTGGTCGTCCTCGCCCTGGATCAGCAGCACCGGGCAGGTGACACCGGGCAGGTACTCCAATATGTTCCAGCGGCGAAAGTCCGGGTGCAGCCAGATATCGTTCCAGCCCCGGAACATGGACTCCACGTGGTCGTGAAAACGCCCCAGCCTGACCGAAAGGTCGGTGGTTTTGAAGGCCACCCTGGCCTGCGCGATGCTCTCCACCGTGATGTCTTCGACGAAAACGTGCGGCGCCAGCAGCACCAGGCCGCGGACCGGACGGCTTCCGGCGCCGGCATGGATGAGCGCGATGGAGGCGCCGTCGCTGTGACCGATCAGGATCGGGCTGCGGATGGAAAGCGCGTCCAGCAATTGCGGCAGGACTTCCAACGCCTCGCGGTGCATGTAGTCCACGCCCCGCGCCTCGGCAAGACCGTCGGACTTGCCATACCCGTATCGCGAATAGACGATAGCGGGGCAGCCGGTAGCATGCGACACCCTTTCGGGAAAGTCCTTCCACAGCGCGACCGACCCCAGACCCTCATGCAGGAACACCAGCACCGGAGGGTTCGCCGCCGCGCCAGGGCGCGGCCCGGGATCGATCCGACTGTACTCGAGACGATGCCCGCCGACAGTCTGGAACACTTAGTGTCCTGTTCCGCTGATTCGTGGGACAACTTGCAAACCTTGGAAAGCAGACCTCTTAGCGATTTGGCAAAAAACCATCATGGATCGGAAAACCCGCGAAATCGGTGTCAGGCAAGGCGCGAGTCCTCGACAGTGGCGGGCACCACGGCGAGGACTCGTAACGCAGCATGGCGCCGATTCTCGCGGGGTTTTCAGCGGCGAATCAGCGGAACAGGACACTAGATTCCCAGGTATCGCTGCAACGTTTCCGGGCTGCGGCGCAGTTGGTCGCTCGGACCCTCGAAAACCACACGGCCCTTGACCAGAATGACGTTTCTGTCGGCGATCGCGGAGACGGCGGAGAAATTCTTGTCGACGATGACCGCGGCGATTCCGCTGTCGCGAATCTGCCGCAGGATGGCCCAGATCTCCCGCGCCACCAGCGGCGCCAGTCCCTCGGTCGCCTCGTCGAGTATCAACAGGTCCGGATTGGTCAGCAGCGCGCGCCCGATGGTCAACATCTGTTGCTCCCCGCCGGAG
>CAYNFN010000204.1:0-8682 GCA_964396485.1 uncultured Alcaligenaceae bacterium | reverse complement strand
CACCGGATTGGTCTGGTCGATCGCGATCGCCGGTGGAATGCCTTCGATCCGGTCCACCTGCGGCTTGTCCATGCGCTCCAGGAACTGGCGCGCGTACGGCGAGAAGGTCTCCACGTAGCGGCGCTGGCCCTCGGCGTAGAGGGTGTCGAACACCAGCGACGACTTGCCCGAACCGGACACGCCGGTCACGACCAACAATTTATTCAGCGGCAGATCGAGATCGAGGTTCTTGAGATTATTCTGGCGCGCGCCGCGGATACGGATCACGTCGTGAATGTGATTGGGCATGGATGCAGACAGGTGATCGAATAGTCCGGCAGGTGGGGACTTAGCCGCAGTCAATGGCGGCTATTCTACCGGCCCGAAATGCGGTGGTTGCGTTGATGCTGCAGGGATCGACCGCATCCGTCCACCCACTGGGGAAAAGAGGGAGTCAGTCTGACCGGGCTTTCTCGCCTTGGATTACCGCGTGAACCGCTCGCGGCTTCCGCCGGTCATTGTTCCCGTCAAGCAGGGTCGCATTCCGAGGGGGGGTGCCGATGAAGATTGCTGTCGGCGTCCCTGGACGCTCGTATCGCCTGGAGGGAAACCGGGTAGACAAAAAAATTCCCATCCCGGCGGCCGCAGCGGCCGGGATGGGAAGACCTGACCTGCCTTACTGCTTGGTGATGGTCCAGACCACCGCAGATTTTGGCGTCGTGTAGAACGGCGACTCCATCTGGTAGTTCACGTAGAGCTCGCCGTAGTCGGCAACGTACATCGTCTTGCCGTCCATGCTGAACTCGACGTCGTTGGTGCGCTCATACCCGCCCCGGTTTTCCTTCTTCTGGTAGGCATTGGGCCCGGGTTCGAGGTTCTCGGAGAAGATCGACCACTTAATGCCGGTCGGGTTGAGAAATTCGATCTTCACGATCGCCGGCCACATCGGTCTCAGGCTTTCCGGACCGTTGTCGATGATGCCGAACACCGCGGTGAAGATCGTATCCGTCGCACCGAAGGCCTTCGGCGACCAGGCCAACCCGTCCATCGGGTTGTTGGTGTCCCACTCCATCACCGGGTTGATGTACCCGTTGGGGTTGGGATTGGCGATGATCAGCGGAGTGCCCCGAAGCCCGATCGAATGGTCGATGAAACGATAGGGAGGCAGCGTCGGAACGAATGGCTTGTCCCCGATGTACAGCTGGGGGTTCGGCCGGGTGGGGTCGAACTTGTTTCCGCGGTAGACGTCGGGCCCGTGTCGCTTGATGTTAGTAAAGTTCAAGCCTGGCTTGTCGGGAAAGCCCGCATCCTGGCCCTTCTCGGTCACGATGAAGAGATTCTCGCCAGAGTTGGCGACGCGGCGGTTGCCCTTGTCGTTGTGTCCGTTGTCGCTGACGGCGAGCGCGTTCTCGAACCGCGAACCCTTGGGTCCGAAAGCAAGCCCGGACATGTTGCGGAACCCAAACGCATACACTTCCCAGTCGTCACGCGTGTAGCTGCTGTCGGCTTTCAGTTTCGTCCTGTGAACGGCACCACCGCAGGGCTTTTGCGCCTTGATCACCTGACCCGGCTTGGACGGGGTGCCTTTGGGCAGGTATGCACCCGTGAGATTGCCCTGGCTGTCGCGGATGTTGAGCCCGGTCAGCACGATATCCCGGCAGGGCGGGTCGCGCGGCAGTGCAGGAACTCCGGCCGGCGTGCGCTTTTCCCAGTAGGGATCGACCGCATCGGTCCATCCGTGAATGTCCGGATCGGCGTAGCCCGAATTGCTGGGAGCCCCCACCGCGTAGTACAGCCAGCCGTCCCGGCACATGATGGCGCCGAGCGCGTGGTCGCCGATCGGAACCTCGTTCATGATCAGCTTGGGGGTGCCGTTCACGCCGTCGATTTCCCAGACGCCGTAGCTGTAGTCACCGACGTAGGTGCGGCCGTTTTCCGCGCAAAAACCGATCTCGTTCAAGGCAAAGGACTTGAACACGCCCAGCCCAACGTTGTCCTTGATCAGCTTGCCGGACTTGTCGTAGATCTTCACATGAGGCTTGTCGATGCCTTCCGGCGGAAAGCCGAAAGTATTGCCCGAAATGGCGACCCAGACGTTGTCGCTCTTGTCGACCGTGATGGACGTGATGGTATCGAGACCGGAGGCGAACACTCCGACTTTGTACCCTGGTGGAACCTTGATCTTGCTCGGGTCCGGCTTGACGGGCGTGCGCGTGGACCATTTACCCGCGGGGCCGCCCGGCTCCGCCTTTGCGCGATCTTGCGCGAAAGCGGACCCCGAAACAAACCCCACGGCCAATGCAAGTACTGCCGCGTATCTTAGTAATTTCATTTTCTTCTCCTCCTCGGTTGAAATTCCACTCCAACTTGCCGTGCTGCATTCACACCAACTAACTCAGATCCTTCGCAATGCGTCTGCGCCCCACCCCACACAATGCCACAAGCAGGTCGACAGTACTCAGAACGTCCGCATATGAGCAACGATGTCGCGGATCTCCTCGTCGCTCAGCCGTTTCTCCCATGCGGGCATGGCCGCGATCTTTCCCATATAGGCGCCCCCCTTCTTGATGATCAACACGAGATAGTCGTCCGGCACCGAGGCCATGTATTCCTTGTTGGCGAGCGTGCCGATACGCGGCACGAACCCGCTCTTCGTCCCTTCCTGGCCGTTACCGTAGGTGCCGTGGCATCCGGCGCACATTTGCTCGAAGATTTCCTTCCCCGGGCGCGGATCGGTCTGTGCCGTGGCCGTCATCGGCGCAAACGCCAGCAGCATCGCTATCATTGTGATCGAAAACTTCATGCGCGCCCTAGGCACTTCGATAGGAACCGGGCTGACGGATAGGAAACGAAACCGTATCACGTGTCGCGGGAGTGCTCAAGTGGTGGTGTGGGATTAGCCTGCGGAGCCGACGAAGGGCTCGGACTGAGTTTCCCTGGAAATCGTATGGAAACCTCAGACTACCTGCTGTATGTCTCCAGCGCTTTGCGCACGAATTCGTTGGTATACGAATCCGCCGGATTCAGATCTTTCGCTTCCTTGACCGCGGGCTCGAAACCGATCAGCACCTTGTACTGGGCCTCGACCCCGGCCGGCGGGAACAGGCCGTCCTTCGAGTAGCTTTCGCGCATTCTGCGCAGCGCGGCCAGGTACAGCGCGCGGTTTCCCAGCAGATACTCCGGCGGCACCGTCTTCGCGACCTCCCCGGCCGAGGCAGTGCTCAGCCACCTCAGCGCCCGCACCATCGCGTTGGTCAACGCCTGCACCGTCTTCGGATTGGCCATGACGTACTCCTCGCGCGTGTACAGCGATCCCGCCGGCAATGGACTGCCGAACACGGCCTTCGCGCCCTGCACCGTTACCGTTTCCACCATGACCTGGATCGTGCCGGAATTTTCCAGCAGCGTGATGGTCGGTTCGATACTGGCAATCGCGTCGAGGTGTCCGGCCTGCATCGCCGCTGCCGCACCGGGGCCGGAGCCCACGCCGATGATGGAGACGTCGTCGGGGGACAAGCCCGCCGAGGCCAGCAGATGATTGACGAACGCATGGGTGCTGGATCCCGGTGCCGTCACGCCGATTTTCATGCCCTTGAGGTCCTTCGGCGAGCGAAACTTTGGCACGTGCTTCTTGGCCACCCCCAGCGAAATCGCCGGCGTGGCGATTTGCAGCACGAATGCCTTGAGTTTCTGCCCGCGCGCGCGCATCACCAGCACGTGGTCGAAGCCGCCGGAAACCACATCTGCGCTGCCGCCCATCAGCGCCTGCAGCGACTTGGCACCGCCGGCGAAGTCCAGGATTTCCACCTTCAAGCCTTCGTCCGCGAAGTAGCCGAGTCGCTCGGCGATGGACAGCGGCAGGTAGTAAAGCGACGCCTTGCCGCCCACCGCGATGGTCACAGCGGGCTTCTCCGGTTGCGCAGCCGCAGGGCTCGCCGCAACGCCCAGCAGAATGAAGGCAAACAGGGTCCGCAGTTTTTTCATCGTCTTTTCTGTTACCTGGGAATCGTCGGCGGGTCGAACGGTCGCGCACGTGGAATCTGTTCAGAGCTTCCCTCCAAATTCTACCCGGGAACCGTACGGTACGCAGTTGCCCGTGCGCTGCAATGGGCGCGGCGCGAATCCTGGACTCGCGTTAAACTGCGGTATCGCAGCACCTCAATCAATAACAACGGAGACAGCCGCATGATCGAACTTTACTTCGCACCGACCGCCAACGGTCTGCGCGCGGCAGTAGCATTGGAGGAAACCGCCCTGCCTTACCGGACTCACAAGGTGGACCTTGCCAAGGGCGAACAGCGCACCGCCGAATTCCTGAAGCTCAATCCTGCCGGCCTGATTCCGGTGATCGTCGACGCGGACGGTCCCGGCGGCAAGCCGCTCACGCTCTCGCAGTCGGGAGCGATCATCCTTTATGCCGCGGAGAAGTCCGGCAAGTTCCTGCCGAAGGATGCCGCACGACGCGCGCTGGCCATGCAGTGGTTGATGCAGGCGGCGAGCGACATCGCCGGCACCAGCGGCACGATCTTTCGCATGGAAACGAGTGTCCCGGAAAAGATTGCCGCGAACAATGACTATTTCAAGCAACGGCTGCTGGTGTTTTTCGCAGCATGCGATGCGCATCTGGCGGGGCGCGAGTATCTCGCGGACGAGTTTTCCGTTGCCGACATCATGCTGTATCCAAACTTTGCGGCGCGCAAGTCGCTGATCGACCAGGCCGGCGGATTTGCCAATCTGCAACGCTGGGGTGCGGCGATCGGCTCGCGACCCGGGGTCCAGCGGGGCATGAAAGTTACGGGCTGAACTGGTGAACTAGTGTCCTGTTCCGCTGATTCGCGGCTGAAAACCCGGGGGGAATCGGCGCCATGCTTTGTTACGAGTCCTCGCCGAGCCGGTCACGCAGTGCCGAGTTGCTGCTTAAGTTCGGTTCTTCAGCTAGTCGCAGGAAACTGCGGCCAGGTTTCCCGGCACCGGCAGAAGCGTTCGCGCGGCAGAAGTTCGTTTTGGGATTTCACGGTGAAGGCTGCTCTTCGTCGTCCTTGCACTTTCCCCACCAGCCCGTCACGAATGCACGGCGCGATACGCTCTGGTTGGAAAGGTAGCGGTTCTGGATTTCATACGCCTCCCGTTCCTGGGCATTGCGCCGGTTACAGAAGTTCGGTACGGCATCATACTTGCCGGTGGTCTTCTGCAGGTGATGCACCAATTCGTGCAGGAGGATCGAGCGATCGTAGGTGTTGTTCTCGATGTCGAGCGCCTCGTCCACGTAGACGCCCCATTCCGGGTGGTAAAAGGCCTTGACTGCGCAGGAGCGGCCGGCGCAGATTTTCTGCTGCATTTCCACCACGGATACGCGATGTATTTGCGGGAGGACGTCCGGGCTGGGATACCCGGAAATAAGCCTGATCGCAGTGAACAACTCGACCATGAGTGAGGTCAGCGAAGACTGGTCCATGGCAACTCCTTTGCTTGGTTACTCTCCCCCTGGATGGATTTCAATCGGCATCGCGCGCCGGTTAGGTGGCCGGCCGCTCCGCGTCGCGGTCCGGTGATCAAAATCGGTCATTGACGGGTTCCTGCCGGAGAAACTTTTTCGTCGCAACGCGCAACCCAGCCGGACATGGCTATGTGCTTCGCGCTGTGTACTTCGGCGAGAAACCGGTTTTGCAGGGAATAGGCCTCGCGCTCGGCCGCGTTCCAGCGATCGCATGCACTCGGCATGGATTCGAATCGTCCCGTTGACGCCTGCACGTGGTGAACCAGTTCGTGCAGCAGGATCGAGCGGTCGAAGGAGTCCGATTGCACGTTCAACGACTCATCGAGCAGGACGCCCCAATCCGGACGGTAGTAGGCGCGCACTCCACAGGGTTTGTGGCAGACCTTTTCAGCGATCACCGCCTGGGGTAATCGATGAATTTCAGGCTGGACAGAAACCGTCGGGTAGCCTGACAGCAGGTGAATGGTGGTCAGCAGTTCCGTTACCAGCGAAGCAAGAGACGCTTGATCCACAGTCGGCTTTCCGACCCGGAGCTCCTCCCGTCATTCGGGCAACAAGATGACGGTTATTAGATGTTGCCTTTAATCCCGCAAGAACCGGGCCACGCCAGCCGGCCTGGCAGAACGCCGTTCATCCCCCGGAAAGCACCGTTTCGCCGCGGATTCGGCATCTACCTGCCCTAAAGCGGGGCCAGTCCTGCCCCGGATTGGAACCCGCCAGGCAAACCTATTCCCGGGCAATCGCCCTGGCTCGAATTCGCGTATCCGGGCTTGATCCTTCGGCCCTCCCTACATCCTTGCCTTTCCTGGGCAACGAGCACTGAGCACTTGCCGTTCTTCATCCTTCATACCCTCCGGGTACAGGTGTCCTTCATCCTTGCCCTTCATTCCCCCACCAGCCACCTCACCGTGTGCCCGCCGTCCCGTTCCCGCGACAGCACCGGCCACAGCCAGTCCAGTATGGACCGCGCGATCTCCTCGAATTCGAACGGTGGGTTCACAACCAGCAGACCACAGCCACGCATGTTGCCTCCCCAGTTATCGGGCATCACCGAGAGTTCCGCTTGCAAAATCTTCGGTACACCGGTCGCAATGACGCCGCGCTCGAACGCACGCATCGCGGTCTGCTCCATCAGCGGATACCAAAGGCCGTACACCCCGGTCGCGAACCGCCGGTGAGCCTCGACCAGCCCTTCGGTCAGGCGTTTGAACTCCTGCGCGCGATCGAAGGAGGAATCGATGAACACCAGTCCGCGGCGTTCCTTGGGCGGCAGGAAGGCCCGGAGCGCCTGGTAGCCATCCATCAGGCGCACCATCACCTGCCTGTCGCCACGAAACCGCGCCTCAAGTTCTTCGCAGTCTTTCCTGTTGAGTTCGATCAGCACCATGCGGTCGCTCGGCCGAAGCAGCTGGCGCACGATGCGCGGCGAGCCGGGATAGAAGCGCAGCGTGCCGTGCCCGTTCTCGGCATGGACCGCCTCGAGATACGGTACCAACGTGTTGGGTACGTCCTTGCGCTCCCACAACAGCGCAATTCCGTCCTTGTGTTCCGCGTTCTTCTGCGCCCAGTCGTGCGTCAGGTCGTAAAGCCCGCTTCCGGCGTGCGTTTCGAGCACGAAGAACGGCTTGTCCTTCTTTTCCAGCGCGAGCACGAGCTGCGTGAGCAGTGAGTGCTTGAATACATCGGCAAAGTTGCCGGCATGAAAAAGGTGTCGGTAGGCGAGCATAGAGCGGTGACGAGTGACGGGTGACGGGTGACGGGTGACGAGTGACGAGTGACGGGTGAAGGGTCAAGGGTGAAGGGTCAAGGGTGAAGGGTGAAGGGTGACTGCAGAAGTGTAACGCCCTACCCCGCCCTCACCGGTCAACGTGCTGCAAAGTCATGGGATAATTCTTTTATCGTTCACCACGAATGCACAGGAATTTCACCATGGCTGCAAACAATGCACCCGAACTGAAAATGGATCCCGCGAACCTTTATCGCGAGGAGATCTTCACCGACCGCAAGGTTGGCACCATTCGCGTCATGACGCCGGCTAAAAGCGACGGCTCTACCGACGCCAGCCGCAAGGTCATCTACGTCGGCGAAACCCAACTCATGACGCCGGTAGGCGCACTGCCGCTCGCCTTCGAAATCGAAGCCGACACGCTCGGCAATGCCGCCGCGAAGTTCGCCGAAGTCGCCCAGGTCTCGGTCGAGCGTGCAGTCAGGGAGATTCAGGAAATGCGCCGCCAGGCCAGCTCCTCGATCGTCATGCCCGACGGGATCCCGTCCGGGCTCGGCGGACCCGGCGGAAAAATCAAACTGCCGTAGAAGTACAGAGGAAAGAGAAAAGATAAAAGAGGAAAGGTAAAGACCTAGACCACGGTCCTGGGACCCTTCAGCTTTTTTTCTTTCCTCTTTCCTCTTTCCTCTTTCCTCTTTCCTCTTTCCTCTTTCCTCTTTCCTCTCGCCGTTCATTCGCCGTAGGTGAGTAAACGCGCCTTGCCCCAGAACACCCGGTACGAAAACACGGTGTAGGCCACGATGACCGGCAACACCACGCAGGTGCCGACGAAAACGAACTTTAGCGACTCGCGTGCCGCTGCCGCCTGCCAGATGGTGATGCGGTCCACCACCAGGTACGGAAACAGGCTGTAGGCCAGGCCGGCGAAAGCGAACACGAACACCCACACCGACAATACGAAGGGCAGCCATTCGCGCTGCACGGCGCCGCGCCGCAGCCTGATCAGCGACACCAGGATGCCGGCGCATGCGGCGGCGGTGAGCAGCGGCAAAGGCGCCAGCCACAGGAAGCGCGGCCAGGAGAACCATTTCTCCATGATTCCTGCATGCATGAATGGCGTCGCCAGACTGATCGCTGCAACCCCTGCCGCAGTCAGCGTTACGGCGAATATTCCCCAGCGCAGCGCCCGCGCGCGCAGGTCGTTCTCGGACTTGATCACCAGCCACGTCGACCCCAGCAGCGCGTAACCGCCGGCGAGCCCCAGGCCAACCAGGAGTCTGAAGGCAACGAAAAAAGCGCCCTCTTCGAAGCCGGTGATGACGCCGGCGAGCATCATCCCCTGGGCGATCGCCGCCCCGAGCGAGCCGACGAAGAACAACCGGTTCCATGCCTCCTGATGCCAGCCAGAAGCCTTTACCCGGAACTCGAAAGCCACGCCGCGCAGGATGAGCGCGATCAGCATCAACGCGACTTCCAGGTA
>CAYNFN010000203.1:0-3478 GCA_964396485.1 uncultured Alcaligenaceae bacterium | reverse complement strand
TTCGGTTCAGAGTGTTGGTCGGTTCGCGCTCCTGCAGAATGTCCTGCATGCGCGTTTCGATCGCAGGTTTGATCTTCTGGTGCGGGAGGATGTAGAACTTCTCCGTCCTGATGGCCTCGAGCACGATCCCGGCAATCTGCTCCGCTGAAATGCGCCCCGACTGCACCGCGTGGCGCAACTGCTCTTCCCGCTTCAAGTCCTCAGGGCTTTTCTTTTTTTCTTCGCGCAGCAATGCGGGACGGTTGCGCTCGGAATCGGAAATGCCAGTGGGCACATAGGCCGGGCAGAGCACTGAGGCCCTTACCTTGGCGCCGAATTCGACCAGGTCGTGGTGCAAGCACTCGGTAAGTGTGACTACCGCGTGCTTGGACACGCAGTAAACGCTCATCCCCGGCAGCGACAGCAGCCCGGCCACCGATGCCGTGTTGACCACGTGGCCCTCCACGTTCTGCTCGAGCATGCGTGGCAGGAACACCCGGATGCCGTGGATCACTCCCCACACATTGACGCCCAGAGCCCATTCCCAGTCTTTCTCGGTCTGCTCCCAGACCGTACCGCCGGGTGCGACGCCGGCGTTGTTGCACAGGACATGCACCCCGCCAAAGGTCTTGAACGCCCTGTCGGCCAGCGCTTCGACGTCCTTGCCTTTCGAAACGTCGGTGCGCACGGCCAGTACCGGAATGCCGGCCTGTTCGAATTCGGCTTCGGTTTTTTTCAGGGCATCGGCTTGGATGTCGGCCAGAACGATCTTCATGCCCTCGCGGGCGAAGCGCAGCGCCATGGCGCGGCCGAGGCCGCTTGCCCCTCCAGTTACGACTGCGACACGGTCCTTGAACTCTTTCATCAGTGTGATTGCAGAGGGAAAAACGCGGGGATTCTAGCATGCGGGTTTTCGCCGCCTTGAGCCGCGTTGGCAGGCCTCGAGCGCGGATGGTATTCTCGCCGGGCTCAATGCAGGCGAGGGAAAGAAATTCATGAACGAGGAGTTCACCGGCACGATGCCGGTCCAGGAGCGGCATCGCTTCGATGTGGCCGGTCTGGAACGCTATTTGCGCCAGCATATCGCAGGCTTCTCGGGAAATCTCGAAGTCGAACAGTTCAAGGGCGGCCAGTCCAATCCCACCTTCAGGCTGACGGCAGCCGGCAAGCGCTACGTCTTGCGCCGCAAGCCGCCGGGCAAGCTGCTGCCATCGGCGCACGCCGTGGACCGCGAGTACCGCGTCATCACCGCGCTGCACGGCAAGGATGTGCCGGTGGCGAAAACCTACTGCCTGTGCGAGGACGACGCGGTGATCGGCACTGCGTTCTACATCATGGACTACGTCGAAGGCCGCGTGCTGTGGGATCCGTCGCTGCCCGGCATGAGCACTGCTCGGCGCGCGGCGTACTTCGACGAGTTGAACCGCGTGATCGCCGCGCTTCACAAAGTGGATTACGCGCCAATCGGCCTCGCTGACTACGGCAAGCCGGGCAACTACATCGAGCGCCAGATCAACCGCTGGACCAAGCAGTACCGCGCCTCCGAAACCGAGCGCATCGAGGCGATGGAGAATCTGATCGAGTGGCTGCCGAAACACATCCCGCCGGGCGACGAGACCACCATCGTCCATGGCGATTACCGCATGGACAATGTGATTTTCCATCCGACGGAGCCGAAGATTCTCGCGGTGCTCGACTGGGAACTGTCCACGCTCGGACATCCGCTGGCGGATTTCGCGTATCACTGCATGACCTGGCGGTTGACGCAGGGCCAGTTCCGCGGCATGAACGGATTCGACTTTCGCGCCCTGGGCATACCGACCGAGGAAGAGTACGTCACCGCATATTGCGGGCGCACCGGCAGGAGCCATATCCCGAACTGGGATTTCTACATGGCCTACAACATGTTCCGCCTGGCCGGGATACTTCAGGGCATCATGGGCCGGGTCAAGGACGGCACCGCGGCCAGCGCGCACGCCATGGAGCAGGGCAAGCGCGCCCGGCCCATGGCCGAAGCCGGCTGGCACCAGGTCGAGAAGATCCTCAAGAGCTAAACTAAGGCCTAAACCTCACCGCAGAGGCGCAAAGACGCAGAGGAAACGCAAAGGAAAGCAAAGCAAAATTGGATGTGAAGACAAAAATACAAACGGATAGTCGCGACAACGGTGATTCATCGACTCGGTGGGGCAAATTGGGATCCCCCGCTTTTTGACACGCTTCGTTTGGTTTTCTCTGCGTTTCCTCTGCGCCTTTGCGCCTCTGCGGTGAAGGTTAATTGCGGTAAAGGTTTAGTGCGCCTCTGCGGTTAACTGATTTGGAGGATTATGAAAGCGGTACTGTGCAAAGAACTCGGGATGCCCGAGAAGCTGGTTGTCGAGGAGGTGCCGTCGCCAAAGGCGGCGCAGGGACAGGTCGTCGTCAGCGTGAAAGCCTGTGGGGTGAATTTTCCCGATACATTGATCATCCAGGGCAAGTATCAGTTCAAGCCGGAGCTGCCGTTCTCGCCCGGCGGTGAAGTCGCCGGCATCGTCAAGGAAGTCGGCGAGGGCGTGACCCGGGTCAAGCGCGGCGATCGGGTCATCGCGTTCAACACCTGGGGCGGATTCGCCGAGGAAATCGCGGTCGATGCTGAACGTACCATTCCCATGCCGTCAGGAATGGACTTCATACCGGCTTCGGCGTTCGTGCTGACCTACGGCACCTCCTATCACGCCCTCAAGGATCGCGCCGACCTCAAGGCCGGCGAAACGTTGCTGGTGCTTGGGGCTGCGGGCGGAGTGGGGCTGGCGGCGATACAACTGGGCAAGGCAATGGGCGCAAAGATCATCGCCGCTGCCTCGAACGATGCCAAGCTGCAGATCTGCAGGCAGAACGGCGCCGATGAGGTGATCAACTACGGCACCGAGGACCTGCGGGCAAGGATCAAGGCCGTCACCGCCGGCAAGGGAGTAGACGTGGTGTTCGATCCGGTCGGAGGGCCGTACTCGGAGCCGGCTTTGCGCGACATGGCGTGGCGGGGCCGCTTCCTGGTGGTCGGCTTTGCCGCCGGCGAGATTCCCAAGGTGCCGCTGAATCTGACCCTGCTGAAGGGCTGCTCCATCGTCGGGGTGTTCTGGGGCGCGTTCACCAAGAACGAACCCGAGCGCAATAGCGAAAACAACTATGATCTGATGGCGATGTACGCGGCTGCCAAAGTCAGGCCGCACATCCACGCCACCTATCCGCTGGAACGCGCCGCGGAAGCGCTCAACGAAGTGCTCAACAAGCGCGTCACCGGCAAGGTTGTTTTGGTAACTAAAGCCTAAAGCTCCTCACCGCAGAGGCGCAAAGGCGCAGAGGAAACGCAGAGAAAACCATACTAAGCGTGTCAAAAAGCGGGGGGTTCAGATTTGTCGCACCCAGTCGATATATCGTGGTGGCGCGACTATTCACTTCTTATCTTCACCGCAGAGGCGCAAAGGCGCAGAGGAAACGCAGAGAAATACAAATTGGGTAAAAA
>CAYNFN010000202.1:0-26474 GCA_964396485.1 uncultured Alcaligenaceae bacterium | reverse complement strand
TCTTCATGCCGCGCAGTCCGAACACCACTTTGTCATTGCCCTCGCTGGCAAGGTATTCGGCGGCGTTCAGCGACTCGTCGAGCGTGATGCCGAAACCGCGCTTGATCAGCACCGGGAATTCCTTCTGGCGCCCGACGATCTTCAACAGCTCGAAGTTCTGGGTATTGCGGGTGCCGATTTGCAGCATGACGCCGGTCGGATTGCCGGTGTCGTGCAATGCCTGGCGAATCTCTTCGACGTGCGATTCGTGGGTGACCTCCAACGCGATGACCTTGATGCCGTGCTTGCCTGCGAGCTCGAACACGTAGGGCAAGCAGGCCTTGCCGTGGCCCTGAAACGCATATGGGCTGGTGCGCGGCTTGTATGCGCCCATGCGGGTGCACTGCTGGCCGTTGGCCTTGAGCGCACGCATCATGATGTCGACGTGTTCGCGGCTGTCCACCGCGCACAGTCCGGCAAACACGTGCAGCGTGTCCTGGCCGAAACGCAGGCCCTGGTAGTCGAAATGGGTGGGCCGGGTGTCGCCGCGGTGGCGTCCAAGCACGCGGTATTCCTCCGACACCCTGATCACCCGCTCGACACAGGGCAGGCTCTGCATGTCTTCGATGGCGAGCGCCTTGGTGTCGCCGAGCAGATAGACCTCGGTGACCGAACGCTCGGTGCCCTGGATTCGGTGTATCCGCGGCTTGATGTTCGGCAATAGCGCAAGCGCCTGCATCAATTGCTCGTATTCCGGGCTTTGCGCATCGGCGCTGTCGCTGAGGATCAAAATCATGGAAATACCGTGACTGCGTGACTGTCGTGACGACGTGACTGCCGTTACGCTATCGCTGCAGCAACAATAGCAAAGTTTGAATTCACGATAGTTACGACAGTCACGATAGTCACGTGGTCACGGCCTTTCAGGCCGTGCCCCCGACAGTCAGCCCGTCGATTCGCAGCGTCGGCTGCCCCACGCCCACCGGCACGCTCTGCCCTTCCTTGCCGCAGGTGCCGATGCCGGAATCGAGGCTCATGTCATTGCCGATCATCGACACGCGCGTCAGCACGTCAGGGCCGTTGCCGATCAGGGTGGCGCCCTTTACCGGGTAAGTCACTTTCCCGTTCTCGATCATGTAGGCCTCGGCGGCGGAGAACACGAATTTTCCGCTGACGATGTCCACCTGCCCGCCGCCGAAGTTGACCGCGTACAGGCCGTGATTCACCGAGGCGATGATCTCCTGCGGATCCTTGTCGCCGTTGAGCATGTAGGTGTTGGTCATGCGCGGCATGGTGATATGCGCATAGGATTCACGCCGGCCGTTGCCGGTCGGGGACGCGCCCATCAGTCGCGCGTTGAGCGTGTCCTGCATGTAACCCTTGAGGATGCCGTCCTCGATCAGCACGTTGCATTGCGTCGGATTGCCCTCGTCATCGATGTTGAGCGATCCGCGCCGCCCGTTGATGGTGCCGTCATCCACCACCGTGACCCCGGCTGCGGCCACGCGCTCGCCGATGCGCCCGGCAAACGCAGAGCTGCCCTTGCGGTTGAAATCGCCTTCGAGGCCATGGCCGATCGCCTCGTGCAGCAGCACACCGGGCCAGCCCGGCCCGAGCACAACGGTCATGGTGCCGGCCGGTGCCGGCCGCGCCGACAGGTTGGTCGCCGACTGGTGCACCGCCTTGGCAGCGTATTCCCTGAGGATGTCGTCGCCGAAGTAAGCGTAGTCGAAACGCCCGCCGCCGCCGGCGCTGCCCTGTTCGCGCCGGCCATTTTCCTCGACGATCACCTGCAGCGACAGGCGCGTCAGCGGTCGCACGTCGGCGGCAAGAATACCGTCGGCGCGCGCCACCAGGATCACCTCGTATTCTCCGGCCAGCGTGGCCATCACCTGCACCACCCGGCTATCGAGCGCGCGCGCGTAGCGCTCCAGCCGTTCCAGCAGCTTCACTTTTTCCTGGTCGGAGAGGCTTGCCAGCGGATCGTGCGGCAGATACAGCTCGCGGCCCTGGGTTCGTTTCACCACCCGGGTCGTGCCCGCGCCCCCCTGGCGCGCGATGGCGCGCGTTGCGTAGGCCGCCGATTCGAGTGCCGGCACGCTGATGTCATCCGAGTAGGCGAATGCGGTCTTTTCGCCGCTCACCGCGCGTACGCCCACGCCCTGGTCGATGTTGAAGCTGCCGGACTTGACCATGCCCTCCTCCAGGCTCCAGCCCTCGGAGCGCGAATACTGGAAGTACAGGTCGGCATAGTCCACGCTGTGGCTCATGATCTGGCCGAACACGCGCGCCAGCCCGCCGGCATCAAGTCCGTAGGGAGCAAGCAGCGTGCTGTCGGCGGTGGCAAATAGCCGTTCGTGGGTGTTATTTGGATCGTTTGGCACTTCGGCTCCTCCGGATATCTTGTCGTGACTATCGCAACTGCCGTGAATATCGTGAATGTCGTAACACCTTTTGTCCTGACCGACGTGGCGAATAAGGTCGCCACGCAATTCACGGTATTCACGTATTCACGGTATTCACGACATTCACGGCCTTTCAGATACTGTGGATCGCCCGATGCGTAAGCGCCGGCAGACTCCTACGCAGGCTGGCCTGGTACGCGGGATTGACCCAGGCGCTGACGATGCCCGAACCGCGCGGCAGCCGGTCGAGCACGGTCCCCCACGGGTCCACGATCATCGAATCGCCGTGCGTCTCGCGCCCGCTCAGGTGATAGCCACCCTGTGCCGGCGCCAGGACGTAGGACAGGTTTTCGATCGCGCGCGCCCGGACCAGTGCTTCCCAGTGGGCGCGGCCGGTGGTCTCGGTGAACGCGGACGGAACCACGATGATGTCCACGTCTTTCATGGCACGATACAACTCGGGAAAACGCAGGTCGTAGCACACCGAAAGGCCGATGCGCCCGAACGGCGAGTCCACTACCTTGACCTGCTTGCCCGGTTCGATGGTGCCATGTTCGGCGAACTTCTCCTTGCCGAGGTCCAGGCTGAACAAATGGATCTTGTCGTAGCGCGCCACCATCTTTCCGCTGTCGTCGTAGACCTGGCACGAATTGTAGATCTTGCCCTCGACCGGCGTTTCCATCGGCACGGAGCAACCCACCAGCCAGATCTTGTGCCTGGCCGCGGTTTCGGCGAGAAACGCCTGGACCGGTCCGTCGCCGTCTTTCTCGCGGATCTCGACCTTGTCGGTGGGGCGCATCCCCATGATGGCGAAATACTCGGGCAGCGCCACCAGCTTCGCGCCTTCGGCCACCGCCATTTCGATCAGCCGGCCGGCTTCATTGAGGTTGGCGGACACGTTCGGCCCCGAAGCCATTTGCACTCCGGCTATGCGAAAGCCGTGCGGCTGGTTCGTTGAACCGCCTGCGGGAGAATCTTCGCGTGCGCTGCGCACCCCGGTGCGGCCGAATCCCGATCTATTGATGGTTTCCATGTCTGGTCTGAACGTTGAAACGAGCGCGAATTGTAACCTGCTCCGAGCCTCTTTCTAACGCCTCGGCGTAGCAGTTTCGGCGGGCTTGTTGCTGCGCGCCACCACCGGGTCGGCCCAGGTGCCGCTTACCGAATATTCGGACGACGCGATCTGGCTGAAGGGGTCCTTGAGCGCTTTCTGGGCGAGGTAAGCGGCCACGCCCACCGCCGGGTTCACGATCGCGCCGGCCACCGCAATGCTTCCCGACAGCAACGGCGTAACGCGCACGATTAGACTCTGCGATTCGGCCGCGAGGTCCACCTGGCCGCGCATGCCCACGCGTGCCGCCGGGCCTTCCATCATGAAGTCTTCCGTATGCGCCACGCCGTTGGCAATGCTCAGATTGGCGCTGATGCGGTCGAAGGTGAAGCCCTTGCTGAACACGTCCTCAAAATCCAGCGAGGCGCGGCGCGGCAGCGCCTGCAGGCTGAGAATGCCCAGCAGCTTTGCCGCGCCCGGCTCGATCTGGCGGAATCGGCCTTTCTTCGCTTCCAGTTTGAGCCTTCCCGAAAGCGACGGGATGTCGAGCCGATACGGGCCGCCTGCCCAGGCCACCGGTCCTTCGAGCAACGCCGAACCTCCTGCGACGCTCTCGTGCCAGCCTAGCCGCGAGAAAAATTTGCCGATGTCGTTCACGTCAAGCCGCACCGCCACGTCGGTGCGCGACACCTCGCCAACCGCCCACCGTCCGTTGATGCTCAGCTTGCTCTCCGGGTTGGTGATCTCCAGGCGCTGCAGGCGCCAACCCGACGGATCGGGATCGGCGAGCACGCTAAGGCGCCCGAGATCCTTACCTTCATAGGTGAAATTTTCGGCGACCAGATCGACCGAGGGCAGGCGCTCGCTGGAAAAGCTGTCCGGCGCGCCGGCCTCAAGGGTGGTAGTCAGCGGCGGCAGCGTGAGCCGGGCCAGGCGCGCAGACAGGCGGCCCTCGCCTGCCGATGCCCACGACAATTGACCGGCGATCTCGCGCCCCGAAAGCGCGACCTGCCATGCCGAGTCCTGCCGTGTAGCATTGACCCTGAGGTCGTGGAATCGCCTCCGATTGGCACTGAGGATGCCGATCTTCAGATCGGCGCCGGCAAGTTCGATCGGTTTGCCGCCCGGACTGCCTGCGATAATGGGGCGCCAGCTATCCACGTCCACCACATTCAGGCTGCCGTTTACCCACAAGCCATCGGCCGCCGGCAGCGAAGCAACCGCACCCAGGCTTACCATGCCGCGCCCAATGCCATCGGGATCCGCCGAATCCAGCAGTAGCCGCGCCGAGGCCACCTTGCCCAGGTCGATCGCGAGCAGGCGCTGGCGCCCGGGGCGCTCGCGCAACTCCAGGCGCAGGGGCAGGCTGGCGCCCGCGGCCTTTGCAAACGGGGCGGGCAGCGTCGAGGCGATTCCCACCAGGTTCGAATCGAACCTGAGGCTGGCCATCTTGTCGCGTACGCCGATGTTTCCGCGCCATTCGGTCTGCCCTTCCACGAACTGCAGCGCCGGATGGTTCGATACGCTGCGCAGATGGCCCGCCTCCAGCGTGCCGGCGACATCGAGCGCCATGCTGCCGTCCTTCTGGTTCGACGCTTCGAAGGAAACCGGATTGCCGGCCAGCCGGGCGCGGCCGTCCTTGACGCTCACGCTTTTGCTGGTAAAGGCGATGCGCGCGCCGAATCCTTCCAGCGGCGGCAGGCGCGGGTCCACGGTTACCTGATTGTCGTTCATTGCCAGGACACCCGAGATCACGGAGTCGGCGACCCGCCGCAACGGCAGGTCCAACTCAAGATCGAGCCGGGCATCGCCGCTCGCCTTCATGTCCGCGGTGAAACGGTCGATATGGCGCGACACCGGGCTGGATTCGACGAAGCGCAGAAACTCCGCGGTCGGTCCTTCGGCCACGCCTGTCAGCAGAAGATGTTCGTCGTTCTTGACGAAATCGGGGACGGAAGCCAGAACGTTGGATAGCCGCAGCCCCAGGATCGAACCCGCCTGCGGGCGTATTTCCATGCGCCGGCCGCGAAATACCACCTCGCCGGCAGCGTTCGTCAGCGGCGGCCAGCCATCGGCATAGTCGAGCGTCACACCCGTCACGCGGGTCTTTACCTCGAACAATCCGGTCTTCTCGTTCTCGAACGGAAAATTCTTGAGCGCACCCTGCAGCCGGAAACGCACGTCGCGCGACTCGCCCGCCAGCAACGCCCGCTTGAGCCACGCCTGCGTCACCGGGAACATCGCCGGCATGTAGCGCCACACGTGGCGCGCATCGGCGCGCACCAGCGAGCCTGCCAGATCGGCGCTGCCCCGGCTTCCTTCGGGGCCGGTGCGGTACCAACCGTACACGTTGCCGGCCAGGTGCTCGTTGGTAAATGCCACGCTCTTGAGGGTGACCAGTGTGTGGCCCTCCTGGAACTTCCAGTCTGCTTTTGCGGTGAGATAGTCCAGCATCACTTCTTTGCTGAACACGTGCGGCAATTCGACGTGGCCATCGCGGGCGCTGAGCGACACCGTGCCCCCGCCCTCATTGGCGTCGAACTGGCCACTGATGCCGCGAAACCCGGGGAAAATTCCATCCGGCTTCAGCGTGAGGCCGGAGAACCGCGCGCGGGCAGTGTACGGCCGGTCGGCGTTCCACTCACCCGCCCAGGAAAACAGGGCATCGTCGACCATGCCGCTCGGTGAGGAGCGCGCCAGCTTGCCGCGCAGCGATGGGTCGAGGGGAAGGTATTCGGCCAGTTCCACCACCGGCGCAAGGTCGAGCCTTTCCAGTCGCAGTTCCGAGCGGCCGCCGCCATCGCCGGTCGCGGTGCGGGTAAAGGACAATTGCATCGGCGCCAGCGCCAATCCCTCGGCGGTGGTAAAACCGAGCGCCTGCGCGGTGATCTGCGTGTGCCCCCCGCGGCTGTTCCAGGCGAGCCGCCCGCGAAGATTGGCAAGCGCAAGCTCGGGAAGATCGGGCGCGAGCCGCGCCTGCATGTTGACCAGACGCAAGTCGGCAGTCGCCGCGGCCACCCGGGGACCCTCCAGATCCATCCAGACGCGCAGCGAACCGAGACCCCGCGCCACATCGAGCGGCACCTCGATCCAGGTCTGCGCCTGCGCCAGATCGGCGTAAGCGAACTCCAGGTACAGGCGTCCGCGCCACGCCTGCAGGTCATGCGCACTGCGGCCGCGCAATTCGCCGCGAGCCACGATCGGTGAGGCGACTTCCGCAGGTGGCGAGGCGTTCAGTCCAAAGCGATGGCTTTCGCCGTCGCTGTCGAGACGAAAATTCACCCTGGTGAGTGCCAGATCCGGCGCGGCGCGGGCCTCGTCGCGCCAGACGATCTGCGCATTGCGTATCACCACGTGAGGCTGCGTCAGCAGCCACTGCGCAAATCCTCCCTCGCCGCCCTGGCTGCGATCGACTGTGATGCCGGCGACCCACAGCACGCCGGCGGCGTCGCGTCTGACTTCCAGTTGCGGTTCGACGATCTCGAGCGTGTCAACGCGCACCTCGGCATCGAGCAGCGACAACCACGACAGTACCGCCTCGACCCGGCCCAGACTGAGCGCCTGCTGGTTGCGCGAGTCGAAGACGCGCACATCCTGAAAACGCAGCTCGGGCCGATAACCCTGCCAACTGCCGGTGATCGCGCCGATCGAGACCCGTTGTCCCGCCGTCCGGCTGATTGCCCGCGCGATCGGTTCGCGATAATCGTTGATGTTCGGCAGGACCACATAATGCAGTGCGATCACCAGGGCGACGAATAGGGTGCCGACGGCCAGCACCGTGTAAGTCGCGAGGCGATAGGTCCAGAGCGAACCGCGCTTGAGAACGAAAAGGCTGCGTTTGAGAACCACGGTTTGACGTTGTCGGGGCGAAGGATGGGTTCAGTTAAGATACGCGAACGGCAAAAAAATTCCCTGGATGCTCTGGCTGCGCCCACATGTTGTCTGCCAACCTTTCCGACGCACCGTAGACGCGCGAGACGACGATGCGTTGACATCGGCCGGGCGCCAACCCCGATTCGGGTATCCTGCACTCAGGATTTCCGGATTCTAGACTACCGGAGCATGTCTTCCCCCGCACTTTCGAACTCCACGCAATCCGAAAGCATCGCGCGCGCGGCGCGGCTGTCGCGCTACGCGCGTCACCTGCTGTCAGGCAACCCTGCGCTCGCGGCCGAAGCGGCGGCAGATTCGCGGTTTGCGCCCGACGAGATGCGCGCGCGCCTTTCCGGCGCCGACTTCGGCGGCGAGGAGGCGCTCAAGACCGGCCTGCGCCGGCTACGCCAAGCAGTCATGCTGCGTCTCATCACCCGCGATCTGGGCGGACGCGCCGATCTTGCCGAAGTGGTCGCGACCGCCACGGCGCTTGCGGAAGAAACCCTGCGCACCGCGGCTGCACGCCACGCGCAATGGCTGGCACGCGACTTCGGCCGGCCCCTCGGCGTCGCATCGGGAGAAGTACAGGAATTGCACGTGATCGGCATGGGCAAGCTCGGCGGCGCAGAACTCAACGTGTCCTCGGACATCGATCTCATCTTTGTCTATCCCGAAGACGGGGAAACCGAGGGCCCGCGCCGGATCGCCAACAACGAATATTTCACGCGCCTGGCACGCAAACTGATCGCCGCTCTCGGCGAAGTCACCGCGGACGGTTTCGTGTTCCGGGTCGATACGCGGCTCAGACCCTATGGCGACAGCGGGCCCCTGGTGGTGAGCTTCGACATGCTGGAAAACTACCTCGCCACCCAGGGCCGCGAATGGGAACGCTACGCCTGGGTAAAGGGCCGGACCATCAGCGGCGACCGCGACGCACAGCTCGAGGCCATCGTCGCCCCGTTCGTGTACCGGCGCCACCTCGACTTCAGCGCGCTGGCCAGCCTGCGCGAGCTGCATGCGCAGATCCGCCAGGAAGTGCAGCGGCGCGAGATCGCCGACAACATCAAGATCGGCCCCGGCGGCATCCGCGAGATCGAGTTTCTGGTGCAGGTATTTCAGATCATTCGCGGCGGGCGCGAGCCGCAGTTGCGCCTGCGGCCGACGCTAAAAGCGCTGGCCCTGCTGGGAGCGAAGCAGTTGCTGCCGGCGGCGGCGGTCGCTGAATTGCACGCGGCGTACGTGTTCCTGCGCAACCTCGAGCACCGCTTGCAGTACCTGGATGACCAGCAGACGCAGATGCTGCCCGCGGGCGCGGAAGACCGGCAGCTGGTCGCCGAAATGATGGGCTATCCCGCCTATGCCGACCTCGACCGCGACCTGGCGGGACATCGAGGCGTGGTTTCCGGGCATTTCGAAGCGATCTTTGCCGGACAGCCCGAAGATGCAACGGCAGATCCCTGCGCCGAGCTCTGGCTGCAACCGTTGCCCGAGCAGGACGCGCTGGCCCGGCTCGCTGCCCTGGGTTACGCCGACCCGGCGCGCATTGTCCGACTGCTTTCGGACATCCGGTCCAGCGGCCGCTATCGCCGCATGGCGGCCTCCGGCCAGGCGCGCTTGGACCAGTTGATGCCGAAATTGCTCAAGCTCGCCACCACGTTCCCTGGCCCGGACGCAACTTTCGAGCGGCTGCTGCAGGTGGTGGAAAGCATTGGCCGGCGCGAGTCTTACCTGGCGCTGCTGCTCGAGTATCCGCTGGCGCTGGCGCGTCTTGCCCGGCTGGCTTCGGCAAGCCCCTGGGCGGCCGGGTATATGGCACAGCACCCGATTCTGCTCGACGAACTGATCACGCCGCAAAGCGGACAGGCGCCGGATGGGCCGCAGCTGCGCACCGCACTGCGCGCCAGCCTCGAGGAACACGCCGGCAACACCGAGCGGCAGATGGATATCCTGCGCCATTTCAAGCAGACACAGACGCTGCGCCTGCTCGCGCTTGACCTTGCCGGAGATCTGCCGCTGGAAATACTGTCCGACCACCTCAGCGATCTCGCCTGTGTGGTGCTGGAGGAAGTGCTGCGACTGGCCTGGGACGGCATGAGGGTGCGCCACCGCGACGAACCGCGCTTTGCCATCGTCGGTTACGGCAAGCTGGGCGGCAAGGAACTGGGATACGAGTCGGACCTCGACATCATCTTTCTCTATGACGACGCGGACGAGAGCGCGCCGGAGATTTACGCCAGGCTCGCGCAGCGCATCAACACCTGGCTGACCAGCACCACCTCCGCCGGCGTGCTCTACCAAACCGACCTGCGGCTGCGGCCCAACGGCGCGGCCGGCTTGCTGGTAAGCAATATCGACGCATTCCGCGACTATCAGTTCAAGGACGCGTGGATCTGGGAACACCAGGCCCTTACGCGCGCGCGCGCGGTCGCCGGAGACGCGCAAATCGGCGCCCGCTTCGAGGCCATCCGGATCGAGGTGCTGCGCCGGCCGCGCGACCCGGCCTCGCTCAAGCAGGAGATCCGCGCGATGCGCGACAAGATGCGCCAGAGCCATCCAAACGACACCCGGCTGTTCGATCTGAAACACGACCGCGGCGGCATCGTCGACGTCGAGTTCATCGTCCAGTACCTGGTGCTCGGTGAAGCGCACCGCCATGCCGAGCTGACCGGCAACATCGGCAACCTGGCTTTGCTCAAGCTCGCCGCCCGGCTCGGACTGATAGCGGAAGACTTGGCTGTGGCCACCCATGCGGCCTATCGCGAGTTCCGGCGCCTGCAGCACCAGTTGCGCCTGCAAGGCGAGCGCTACGCGCGCGTCGAACCGGCGAGCGTGGCCGGACACGCGCAAGCAGTGGTCAAGCTATGGGACAAAGTCTTCGCGGAACAACCGGCCTGAAGAACATCAACAACAAACCTTGAAACACGGAGGACACAGAGGACACGGAGGAAAGGCAAGAGCAGAAAAAGAACCTTCGAGGGTTAAAACCTGCCATCGGAGGTCAGTTCGGCACCGCGCCTGCTTTTAACCCTCACATGTTTTTCCTCGTTTCTGGTTTTCCTCCGTGTCCTCCGTGTCCTCCGTGGTGAGGGTTTGTCTGTTTCACAGACTCGTTGCCCGGATACCCACAGGAAAATCTATCGAATCCCTTGGGTCAAAAAAAAGGCTAGGCGGATTAGTGCTTGCCGGTGAGACGGTAAACCGTGGTCTCGCCCTTGCCCTTGATCGCGATCGTGCGCGGCTCGTCGAAGGAGTAGCGTTGGCCGAGCCGGCGATAAGTAGTCTTGTCGACCAGGATCATGCCGCCGACCGCCTCGGAAGTGAGCCGGCTGGCAAGATTGACGGTGTCGCCCCACAAGTCGTAGATGAAGCGCGTGGCGCCGATCACGCCCGCAATCGCCGGGCCGGTCGCGATCCCGATATGAAGCTGCACGGCCAGCCGCCGCAGTTGCTCATCGGTCTGGGTCAGTTCCATCATCTCCAGCACCATGTCGGCGACATGATCCACATAATTGAGCCGGTTTCCTGCCAGCCCTCCTACCACCATGTAGGCGTCACCGATGGTCTTGATTTTGTCCAGGCCGTATTTCTCGGTCAGCTTGTCGAAGCGGGTGAATACCACGTCGAGGAAGGACACCACCTGGTTCGGCGTCAGCTCCTCGGCAAGGCGGGTAAAGTTCACCACATCTGCAAACATCACCGAGACGTCGGCAAAACCGTCGGCAATGGTGCCGGGCTGGAGCTTGAGCCGCTCGGCGATGTGGGTGGGCAGGATGCTGACCAGCAGCCGTTCCGACTTTTCACGCTCGACACGCACCAGTTCGTGCTGCTCGGCGAGCTGTTTCTCGTAGCGGTTGCGTTCCTGGACGAAATGACGCAGCAGCAGGTACACCATCGTGGAAATGATGGTGAAGTTCATGACGAAGAAAACCGCCACGGTCCTCAGCGGGATGCCGTAGTCTTCGCCTGTGGCGAGGAAGAAATCGAACGCGCCCGACATGATGGTCAGCACTACGTAGGCGAAAAACCAGGGGATCGACTCGCGCGGGCCGTAGCAGATCACGGCCCCGATCGGCGCCAGGATCGCCAGCAGCGCGATGCCCGAGGAACTCACGAAACTGCCTATCGACCACTGGATGACGAAGGGAAAGAACAGGAACAGCGACAGTTGCGCCAGGCGGAAGAAATCGAAATTTCGGGTGCGCAGGTAGATCACCACCACCAGTGCCGAGAGGATCTGGAAACCCAGCGGTATCGTAGTGGACAGCTTCAGCCCCATCCACCAATAAATCGCCAGCCAGAGAATGGCAGCGAGGTTCATCAGGCCACTGGCGAAAATAAGCAGCGTCTTGCGCAGCTTCATTTCCTCGCTGTCGTTCGCGTCGATCGCCGCGTCGCTTAGACGCGAAAGCATCCCGCGTCCGGCGATTACGGCAGTTTTGACGGATTCGGCCATGGAATTGATTCTGGTTTTTCGGTTTCGGTTGTTTTTCTTGGCCGCAGCGGCTTCGAATGAGTCCAAGATTAAAGCATTCGAGCGCGTTCCCGCAAGACAAACAAGGGAAGTACTGCAAAGCCCGGCATCTGCGCTAGAATTAATGCTTTTTCAAGGGAGTAAGCAACATGTCGATGGCCGACCGCGACGGTCAGATCTGGTACGACGGCAAATTGGTGCCCTGGCGCGAGGCGACCACACACGTGCTCACCCATTCGCTGCACTACGGACTCGCGGTATTCGAGGGATTGCGCGCCTACAAGACCGCCAAAGGCACCGCCATCTTCCGTCTGAAGGAGCACACGGAACGGCTGTTTAATTCGGCGCACATTTACATGATGAAAATCCCCTACGACCGGGAAACGCTGATCGCGGCGCAAAAAGAAGTGGTGCGCGCCAACAAGCTCGAATCCTGCTACGTGCGGCCGATCGCCTTCTACGGTTCGGAAAAGATGGGCGTGTCCCCCAAGGGCGCGAAAGTCCATGTCGCCATTGCGGCCTGGCCTTGGGGCGCCTACCTGGGCAGCGAGGGCCTGGAAAAGGGCATCCGGGTGAAAACCTCGTCGCACGCCCGCCACCATGTCAACGTGTCGATGTGCCGGGCCAAGTATTCCGGCACCTACGCCAACTCCATCCTTGCCAACATGGAGGCCACCGAACACGGCTACGACGAAGGATTGTTGCTGGACGTCGACGGGTTCGTTGCAGAGGGCGCCGGCGAAAACTTGTTCATGATCAAGAACGACAAGATCGTCGAACCGGAATTGAACTCCGCACTGATCGGCATCACCCGCGATTCGGTGATCCAGCTCGCCGGCGACCTCGGTTTCACGGTCGGAGCGAAACGCATCACCCGCGACGACCTGTACATTGCCGACGAGGTGTTCTTTACCGGCACCGCCGCCGAAGTCACGCCGATCCGTGAAGTGGACGGCCGTACCGTCGGCACGGGAAAACGCGGACCGCTGACCGAGAAGCTCCAGTCCATGTTCTTCGACGTGGTCAACGGCCGGTCAGAGAAATACCGCCACTGGCTGCACTACGTCTGAGCGCCGCGACCCGCCAGCCATGGACCCGGTCAAGAGTGCCGGCAAGGAGCGCCAGGTCGAGGTGACGGCTGCTGAATTGCCGCTGCACTGCCCTCTGCCGTCGCAACAGCTTTGGAATTCGCACCCGCGCGTGTTCCTGCCTATCGAAAAAACCGGCGCGGCACTGTGCCCTTACTGCGGCACCCGCTACGTCCTGCGCGGCGCAGCGCCAGCCCCCTAACCGCAGAGGCGCAAAGGCGCAGAGGAAACGCAAAGGAAAGCGAAACCAGATAACTTGTAAAAGTTCACGGGTTACACGGTGAGAATATCGGACTGGCTTCTCATCAGCTTTTTACCCATTTTGCATTTCTCTGCGTTTCCTCTGCGCCTTTGCGCCTCTGCGGTGAAGGTTTATTGAAGGTGAAGGTTTAGATGACGAGAATACTGGTCGTGGCACCCTCGTGGATTGGGGATGCGCTGTTGTCGCAACCGCTGCTCACCCGCCTCAAGCAACAGGCCCCCCAGTCACGCATCGACATCCTTGCGCCCGGCTGGGCGCTGCCGATCTTCCGCCGCATGCCGGAAGTCGGCGAAGCCCTGGAAAGTCCGTTTGCCCACGGCGAACTGGCGCTTGGTAAACGCTGGCGCATCGCCCGCAGCCTGCGCGCCAATCGCTATGACCGTGCCTTCGTTCTCCCGAACTCCTTCAAGTCAGCGTTGGTACCGATGTTTGCCGGCATTCCCGAACGCATCGGTTTCATCGGAGAGTTGCGCCAGTGGTTGTTTACGGACGCGCGCCGGCTCGACCAACGGGCGCTGCCGTTGATGGTGGAGCGCTTCGCCTGGCTGGCCGATGCGGCGGACGCCGCCGTGAGGCGACCGGTGCCCAGACCACAACTGCGGGTCACCGAGGCAGAACGCGCTCAACTGCGCCAGCGTCTCGGTCTGGCAGCGGCCGGTCGTGTCGCCTGTTTTTGTCCCGGCGCAGAGTACGGTCCGGCAAAGCGCTGGCCGGCGCAGTACTTCGGCGAATTGGCGCAACGGCTGGGCGCCGAGGGTCATGCCGTGTGGCTGGTGGGATCGGCGAAGGAGCGCGACGTCGGCGACACCATCACCGGGAGCCACGCCGCCGCGGTGAATCTTTGCGGACGCACCACGCTCGACGAGGCCGTGGTGTTGCTATCGTGCGCCGACTTGGTCGTGAGCAACGATTCCGGATTGATGCACGTAGCCGCAGCGCTCGATCGCCCGATGATCGCGCTGTACGGCTCGAGTTCCCCATCTTTTACCCCGCCGCGGTCCGACCGGGCGCACGTTGTGAAGCACGAAGTTCCGTGCAGCCCCTGCTTCCAGAGAGTCTGCCCGCTCGGGCACTTCGACTGTATGATAAAACTTGCCCCGAGCCGGGTGCTCGACGAAATTCACCGTCATTTCCCGACGTGATCACCGAGACCTTCGCCACCGCCCAGGACGCCGAGCATGCCTTTTACCAGGCCTTCGAGCGCGCCGACCTAGCCGCGATGATGGCGGTCTGGGCCGAAGAAGACGATATCGTCTGCGTCCACCCGGGCGGCGCGCGCCGCACCGGCGTCGTCGAGGTGCGCGAATCCTGGCAGCAGATCTTCGCGCAGGGCCCGCGCCTGCGCTTTCGGCTGACAGGCAGCCGTGTGTTTTCCGGCCGCATGCTATCGATCCACAGCGTTTACGAACAGGTTTCGGTGGCCGGTGACCCACGGCCGGCGAACCCTGTGCTCGCCACCAACATCTACCTGCTCACCGATCGGGGCTGGCGCATGTTGATGCACCACGGCTCGCCGCTCGCAGGCGAGCCCGCACCGCAGGAAAACCCGCCATCCATGCTGCACTGATGAAAGACTACCGCGCGCCATGGTGGCTGCCCGGCGGGCATCTGCAGACCATTTACCCGTATTTCATTTTGAAGCACCGCCCGCCGCTCTACCGGCGCGAACGCTGGGACACTCCGGACGGCGACTTCATCGACCTGGATTGGGTGGACGCGCAGCAACCGTCGCCGCTGCTGGCGCTGTTCCATGGGCTCGAAGGCTGCTCGACCAGCCACTACTCGGTGGCCTTGATGCACGCCGTGGCAAGGCGCGGCTGGCGCGGCGTGGTGGTGCATTTCCGCGGCTGCGGCGGCGAGCCCAACCGCTTGCCGCGGGCCTACCATTCCGGCGATGCCAACGAGATCGACTGGATCTTGCAACGGCTGCGCGCTCTACCCGGGCATGTTACGTTGTTGCCCGTCGGCGTCTCGCTCGGCGGCAACGCACTGCTTAAATGGCTCGGCCGCGAGCGCGCGAAAGCGGCTGCAATCGTGGCTGCGGCGGCCGCCGTATCGGCGCCCATGGACCTGATGACCGCCGGCGATCGCCTGGGCAGCGGCCTGTCGCGAGCCTACGGCAGCCATTTCCTCGCGCGGCTGAAGAAAAAAAGCCTCGCCAAATTGACGCGCTTTCCGGGTCTGTACGACAGAGAGGCCGTGCGGCGCACGTGCACGCTGCGCGAGTTCGACAATCTGGTCACCGCCCCACTGCACGGTTTCAAGGATACCGACGATTACTGGACGCGCGCGAGCAGCAAGCCCGATTTGGCTCACGTTACTGTACCCACTCTGATCGTGCACGCCCGCAATGACCCGTTCCTGCCCGGGCGCTTCCTGCCGTCGCCGCAGCAGGTATCGGCAAGCCTGCACCTGGAGTTTCCGGACGGAGGAGGCCACGCCGGATTCGCCTCGGGGCCTTTTCCGGGCAACCTCGACTGGATGCCCGGGCGCGTGATCCGCTTCTTCGATCAGCAGATCGGCGGCCGCAAACAAGAGCGCGCGCGAGCACGGTCTGTCCGTGCGTAATGCTTTCGCGGCGGACCTTTGCTATTCTCGCCTGCATGAACCTCCCCGCGCCGGAGATCTTTAAAGCCTACGACATCCGCGGCATCGTCGAGCGCACGCTCACCGTCGAGGCCGTCGAGGCGATCGGGCAGGCGATCGGCTCGGAGGCGCAGTCGCGCGGCAAACGCGCCGTCTGCATCGGCCGCGACGGACGCCTGTCGGGACCGGCGCTTGCGCAGGCACTCGCGCGCGGACTGCAGACAAGCGGCGTGGACGTGATCGACATCGGCCGCGTCACCACCCCGATCCTCTACTTCGCGGCGCACCACCTCGGTACCGGCAGCGGTGTCATGGTGACCGGCAGCCACAACCCGCCGGACTACAATGGATTGAAAATGATGCTCGCCGGTGAAACGCTTTCCGGAGACGACATCCAGAAACTGCGCCGGCGGCTCGAGAGCGGAGATCTGAAGCAAGGCGCCGGAAACATTAGCAGCCGGGACGTGGGCAATGCCTACCTCGAACGCGTGACCGGCGATATCAAGCTGAAACGAAAAATGCGCGTCGCGGTGGACTGCGGCAATGGCATACCCGGCGCCTTCGCGCCGGCGCTGTACCGCAAGCTCGGTTGCGATGTCGAAGAACTGTTCTGCGAGGTGGACGGCACCTTCCCCAACCATCATCCCGATCCTTCGCAACCGGAGAATCTCAGGGACCTGATCGCGGCACTGAAAAAAGGAAACGCCGAGATCGGTCTGGCTTTCGACGGCGACGGCGATCGTCTTGGCGTGGTCACCAAAGCGGGCAAGGTGATTTTCCCGGATCGCCAATTGATGCTGTTCGCAGCCGACGTGCTCGAGCGCAATCCCGGCGCCGAGATCCTGTTCGACGTGAAGTGCACCCGCAATCTCGCGCCCTGGATACTTAAGCACGGCGGCACGCCGACTATGTGGAAGACCGGCCACTCGCTGATCAAAGCGAAGATGAAGGAGACCGGGGCAATGCTGGCCGGTGAAATGAGCGGGCACATTTTCTTCAAGGAACGCTGGTACGGCTTCGACGACGGTCTCTACGCCGGCGCGCGCCTGCTCGAGGTCCTGAGCGGCGTGCCCGACGCCGGCGCGGCGCTCGAGGCGCTGCCCGACTCGGTCAATACGCCGGAGCTGCAGATCAAGCTAAAGGAAGGCGAGAACTACGCGCTCATCGAGAAATTGCAGAAGACCGCGCGTTTTCCGGATGCGCGTGAGGTGATCACCATCGACGGGCTGCGGGTGGAATACGCCGACGGTTTCGGCCTGGCGCGCTCTTCTAACACCACCCCGGTGGTGGTGCTGCGCTTCGAAGGCGACGACGAAGCCGCGTTGAAACGCATCCAGGCAGACTTTCGGCGGATATTGCACCAGGCCGCCCCCACCGCCCAGCTCCCCTTCTAGCGCACGGTCGTCCTGCCATATCTTCTAAACTCAATCTACATACAAAATATTACGTGGCCCTCTTTTCCCTCATCCCCGCCCCTTCTGCTCCGCTTCAAGTGTTCCCTTGTCCCGAGGGGAGAAGGGAGCATATACCCTCTCTGCTGTACATACGGTCCCTCTCCCTCCGGGAGAGGGTAGGGTGAGGGAGGCGCAGCCCGGGAGAGGCATCGCTGACTCGGCGTTGGCGGAGCCATCCGGGGCGGGAAGTGATGCTTAGGCGCGCTACCCGCAGACGTGCGATTTCATCGCTAACGTGTCCGCGCGCCAGGGTGAGGGGCACTTTTGCCAAGCTCGCAGAGACCATCGGCGCCTCAAGAAAGATCACAATCCTTCAGGGCTTCTTGAACAGGCTTTCTTTTCGCAACTGTTGCTGCACCCACCCTGTAACTGAATTCAGCGCAGCCGGCAGGTTTCCCGGCTGTGTACCTCCTGCCTGCGCCATGTCCGCTCGGCCGCCGCCTTTGCCGCCGACCTGCTGCGCCACGTAGTTCACCAGTTCGCCCGCCTTGACTTTGGCGGTCAGATCGTCGGTCACGCCGGCAATCAGGGTGACCTTGTCGCCCTCGACCGCGCCGAGCACGATGGCCGCCGACTTGAGTTTGTTCTTGAGTTTGTCCATGGCCTCGCGCAGCGTCTTGACGTCGGCGCCGTCGAGCTTCGCCGCCAGCACCCGCACCGGACCGATCGCCACCGCCTGCTCCGCCAGATCGTCGCCCTGGGAACTGGCAAGCCTGGACTTGAGCCGCGCCAGTTCCTTCTCCAGCAATTTTACGTTGTCGAGCATCTGGGCGAGCTTGTGCAGGATTTCCTGCGGCTGGGCCTTCAGCACCTGCGCCGCTTCGCCAAGCCTGGCTTCCTGCTCCTTGACCCAGGCTAGCGCGCCTTCCGCGGTCACCGCTTCCACCCGGCGGATGCCCGCGGCGACCCCGGATTCGGAGACGATCTTGAAGAAGCCGATGTCACCGGTGCGCCGGACGTGGGTGCCGCCGCACAGTTCCGTGGAAAAATCGCCCATGCGCAGCACCCGCACTTCGTCTCCGTATTTCTCCCCAAACAGCGCCATCGCACCGGCCTTGACCGCCTCGTCGTACTTCATGCGCCGCGTTTCAACCGAATGATTGCTGCGGATCTCGCGATTTACCAGCTCCTCGACCTCGGCGATCTGCTCCCGCGTCATCGGCGCGTGGTGGGAAAAATCGAAACGGGTGCGATTGGCGTCCACCAGCGAACCCTTCTGCGTGACGTGCGGCCCGAGTACCTTGCGCAACGCCGCGTGCATCAGGTGCGTGGCCGAATGGTTGTATGCGGTACACGTGCGCGTCAGCGGATTCACCTGCGCGGTGACTGCGTCGCCAACGGCGAAGCGGCCCGCTTTGAGCACGCCCTTATGGCCAAACACCTCCGCCTGGATCTTCTGCGTATCGTTCACCGTGAAGCTGCCGTTGCCGGAAGTGATCTCGCCCTGGTCGCCGACCTGGCCGCCGGACTCGGCGTAAAACGGCGTGCGGTCGAGCACCATCACCGCCTCGTCGCCGGCCTCGATTTTCTGCATCGGTGTGCCGCCCTTGTAGAGCGCCACGATCCTGCCGTCCATGCGCAACGTGTCGTAGCCGTGAAACTCGGTGGCCTGTCCGCTGTAATCCATTCCCGCCTGCATGGTGAACTTGGACGCGGCGCGGGCACGTTCGCGCTGTCTTTCCATTGCCGCTTCGAAACCGGCGTGGTCGATCATCACGCCGCGTTCGCGGGCGATGTCGGCGGTAAGGTCCACCGGGAAACCGAACGTGTCGTAAAGCTGGAACACGGTCTCGCCGTCGAGCATCCGGTCCTCTCTGTGAAGTGCGTTCTCGAGCATCTTCATGCCGTTCTCCAGCGTCTCCGCGAAGCGCTCCTCTTCCTGCTTCAGCACGTCGGTCACCCGGTGCTGCGCGGCCGGCAATTCCGGATAAGCCTCGCCCATCACCCGTGACAGGTCGCCGACCAGCTTGTGGAAGAACGGCTTGGCCTGACCAAGCTTGTAGCCGTGACGGATGGCGCGGCGGATAATCCGGCGCAGCACGTAGCCGCGGCCTTCGTTGCCGGGGATCACGCCGTCGGTGATCAGAAAGGCGCAGGCGCGGATATGGTCGGCGATTACGTTTAGCGAACTGGAAGAAAGATCCTTCGCGCCGGTGACCCTGGCGGCGGCGGCGATCAGGTCCCGGAACAGGTCGATCTCGTAGTTGCTGTGCACGCCCTGCAGTACCGCGGCGATGCGCTCCAGTCCCATGCCGGTGTCCACCGAAGGTTTGGGCAGCGGGTGCATCGTCCCCGATTCGTCGCGGTTGAACTGCATGAACACGAGGTTCCAGATCTCGATGTAGCGGTCGCCGTCGGCATCCGGGGTACCGGGCGGGCCGCCGGGAATTCCCGGGCCATGGTCGTAAAAGATTTCAGCGCACGGACCGCAGGGACCGGTATCGCCCATTTGCCAGAAGTTTTCGCTCTGGAATTTGCTTCCGCCGGGCTTGTCGCCGATGCGCGCAATGCGCTCCTTCGGCACCTTGATGTCCTTGGCCCAGAGGTCGTAAGCCTCGTCGTCGGTCTGATACACCGTGACCCACAGACGGGCAGGATCGAGCCCGAATTCCCTGGTCAGCAGTTCCCAGGCAAAGCGGATGGCGTCGCGCTTGAAGTAGTCACCGAAGCTGAAATTGCCCAGCATTTCGAAGAAGGTGTGGTGGCGCGCGGTGTAGCCGACGTTCTCCAGATCGTTGTGCTTGCCGCCGGCGCGAACGCAGCGCTGCGAGGTGGTGGCGCGCAGGTACGGCCGCTTCTCCTTGCCGAGGAACACATCCTTGAACTGCACCATCCCGGCATTGGTGAACAGCAGCGTCGGATCGTTGCCCGGGACCAGCGGACTGGAGGCGACGATGGTGTGACCCTGACGCTTGAAATAGCCGAAGAAGCGACTGCGGATTTCGTTGCTTGTCATTCGCTGTTAGACCGATAAAAAATTCTTAACCTTGAACCACGGAGGACACAGAGGACACGGAGGAAAGGCAAGAGCAAAAAAACATGTTTGGGTTAAAACCTTTCATTGGCTGATGATCCATTGCAGTGAAAGTTGGCGGCATAGGTTCGTGAATAGTCACCCCGTCTTTAACCCCAGTTTGCTTTTCCTCGTATTTGGGTTTCCTCCGTGTCCTCTGTGTCCTCCGTGGTTCAAAACTTTCAATGCCTTTTTTTGAAGCCACTGTGGTGACGCCCGGACTCAATCATCGGGCGATTTCTTCAGCACCGCGTGCACCACCTCGGCCGAGAAACCCCGGCTGGCTAGAAAACGGGCCTGCTTGCCGCGCTCCTGGAGCGACCGCGGCAGCTTGCCGAACTTCTTCTTCCACACTATCCGCGCCGCCTCGACTTCGCCGGCCTTCAGCTGCGCTTGCGCTGCGGAGATCGCGTCATCCGACACGCCCTTCTGGCGCAACTCGTGGACGATGCGCACGGCGCCGAACTTGCGCCGCCGCGTGGTCGTCAACTGCTCGACGAAACGCGCCTCCGAGAGCCAGCCGCGCTTTTCCAGCTCGTCGAGCAATGCGTCCAGCTCGTCGGGATTTTCAGCAAAGGGTTGGAGCTTGGCCTGCAGTTCCTGACGCGAGTGCTCGCGCCGCCCCAGCGCCTTCAGAGCCCGGGCGCGCAGGCTGGCGGTTGCGGCCAAGTTGGCGCGTTACTCCTCGGCGACGGCCACCTGGGCCACCGGCTTCTCGGCGACATGGGCGCGGATCTTGGCCTCGATCTCCTTCGCCATCTCGGGGTTGCTCTTGAGGAAGTCGCGGGTGTTGTCCTTGCCCTGGCCGATGCGGTCCTTGCCGTAGCTGTACCAGGCGCCGGATTTCTCGATCAGCTTGTGGAGCACCCCCAGTTCGATGATCTCGCCTTCGCGCGAAATGCCTTCGCCGTAAAGGATGTCGAACTCGGCCTGGCGGAACGGCGGCGCCACCTTGTTCTTCACCACTTTGGCGCGGGTCTCGTTGCCGATCACCTCTTCGCCCTTCTTGATCGAGCCGGTGCGGCGAATGTCGATGCGCACCGAGGCGTAGAACTTGAGTGCGTTACCCCCCGTGGTGGTCTCCGGGTTGCCGAACATGACGCCAATCTTCATGCGGATCTGGTTGATGAAGATCACCAGCGTGTTGGAGCGCTTGATGTTGGCCGTGAGCTTTCTGAGCGCCTGCGACATCAGCCGCGCCTGCAGTCCCATCTGCGGCTCGCCCATCTCGCCTTCGATTTCGGCTTTCGGCGTCAGCGCCGCCACCGAGTCGATCACCACCACGTCCACCGAACCGGAGCGCACCAGCATGTCGGTGATCTCGAGCGCCTGTTCGCCGTTGTCTGGCTGCGAGATCAGCAGTTCAGAAACGTTGCAGCCGAGTTTCTGCGCGTATTGCGGATCGAGCGCATGCTCGGCGTCGATAAATGCGGCGGTGCCGCCTATCTTCTGCATCTGTGCGATAACCGACAGCGTCAGCGTGGTCTTGCCGGAGGATTCCGGGCCGTAGATTTCGACCACGCGCCCGCGCGGCAGACCGCCGATTCCCAGCGCCAGGTCCAGGCCCAGCGAGCCGGTGGAGACGACGTCCAGATCCTTGGCCACCTCCTTCTCGCCAAGGCGCATGATCGAGCCCTTGCCGAACTGTTTTTCGATTTGCGACAAGGCGGCGGCCAGCGCCTTGCTTCTATTTTCGTCCATGCTTTTCACCTCATTTTTTGAAGCGGCCATTATGGCACAAGGTATCGGGCCGTCTGAAGGCGGAATTCCCCCCGGTGTTCCTGAACTCAGGGCTTTTCGAGCAACGCCAGCACACCCTCCAGCGCGGCGATGACGGACTGCCTGCGCACGGCGTCGCGGTCTCCCGCGTAGTGGCGGATCACGCTGTACGGCGGCGCTCCCGTCTTTTTTCCCCAGGCCAGGCACACCGTCCCGACCGGCTTGCCGGGTAAGCCGCCGTCGGGACCGGCGATGCCGCTGACCGCCAGTGCCACGTGGGCCTTGCTGTGCGACAGCGTGCCTTCGATCATCTCGCGCACCGCCTGTTCGGAAACCGCGCCGAACTTTATCAGCGTCTCCGCGCGCACGCCCAGCATCTCTTGCTTGGCGTCGTTGGTGTAAGTGACGAAACCGCGATCGAACCAATGCGAGCTGCCGGGCACCATGGTGACGACCTGCCCAACCCAGCCCCCGGTACACGATTCCGCCGTGGCCAGCGTCAGTTTGCGCGCCTTCAGCGCATCGCCGACTTTCCCCGCCAGTGCGTAAAGCTCAGCGTCCATCGCGTTCATCTCATGAAAAGCTATTCACCACGGAGGACACGGAGGACACGGAGGAAAGGCAAGAGCAAAAAAACATGTTCGGGTTAAAACCTTTCATTGGCTGATGATCCATTGCAGTGACAGTTGGCGGCATAGGTTCGTGAATAGTCACCCCGTCTTTAACCCCAGTTTGCTTTTCCTCGTTTTGTTTTTCCTCCGTGTCCTCCGTGTCCTCCGTGGTTCAAGTACCGTATTTAAGTTCATCCGAACAAGAATTTCCACCCGGCCAGGCACAGCAGCGCGTAGAAGGCCGCCAGCACATCGTCGAACATCACACCCAGGCCGTTGCGCAAATTGCGCTCGAAGTAGCGTATCGGCATCGGCTTGACGATGTCGAACAGCCGGAACAGCAGAAATGCGCAGCCCTGCCACAGCGGCGTCGCCGGCGTGAAGAACAGCACCGCCAAGAAAGCGGTAACTTCGTCCCACACCATGCCGCCATGGTCGTGCACGCCGAGTCTCCTGCCGCTGACCTCGCACGCCCACGCCCCGACGATGAACATGCCGGCGAGCAGCAGAAGGAACTCCTGTTTGTCGAGGCGCGGCGCAAGCCAGGCGTACAGCGGCAGCGCCAGCAATGTGCCGAAGGTCCCGGGCGCGACCGGAGACAGGCCGACACCGAATCCGAATGCGATGAAATGCGCCGGGTGCGAAACCACGAATCGCCATGATGGCCGGCCGTAAGCTTCAGCGGAAGTGATCGAAGCCTCCATCCTTCACGCTCATCGGCTTCACGGCCTGGTCCACGACCACGACCCCTTTGTCCGCAACGATCCTGCCGATGCGGGTCAACGCCAGTCCGGTCTGACCCGACAATGCCTCGATCGCGAATCTGCGTCCCGCAAGCGCGGTAAAGCACAGTTCGTAATCGTCGCCGCCGGTGAGGATCGCCCGCGTCACCAACGCGTGTCCCCGCAGCGGCATCAATTCCGCCGAGCACGGTACCGCGGCGAACTCGATCTCTGCACCGACCGCGGAGCGTTCGCAGATGTGTCCCAGGTCGGCAACCAATCCGTCGGATACGTCTATCGCGCTGTTGGCAACGCCGACGAGCATGCGTCCCAGCGCCACACGCGGCGCCGGCCGGTTCAGCCGCGCCAGGCAGTGCGCCAGTAACGAGCCACGCAGCCTGAGGTCGCCCTTGAGATGGGCAACCGCGGCGGCGGCGTCTCCGACATGCCCGGAAACCCAGACATCGTCGCCGACTTTGGCGCCGTCGCGCCGCAACGCCAGGCCGTGCGGGACTTCACCCATGATCTGCACGCAGATGTTGCGCGGCCCGCGCGCGGTATCGCCGCCGACCAGGTCCACATCGTGTTCCGCGGCAAGCGCGAAGAACCCGCGTGCAAAACCTTCGAGCCAGGCTTCGTCGGCCTTCGGTAACGTCACTGCCAGCATCGCCCACTTAGGCGTCGCCCCCATTGCCGCCAGGTCCGACAGATTGACCGCCAGCGCCTTGTGCCCGAGCGAGTCGGGCTCCACGTCAGAGAAGAAATGCACGCCTTCGACCATCATGTCTGTCGAGGCCACCAGTTCGTGTCCCGGCGTGACCGCCAGCAACGCGGCATCGTCGCCAATCCCCAGCACGGTATGGCGGGTGGGGCGGGTGAAGTACCTGGCGATCAGTTCGAATTCGGAAAGCATGATTGCCCGGCACCTCCGTCAGCTGTAGTGCCGCATCGGAACGACATCGTTCCGATTTTATTGCTTCGGCCGGCAATTGTCCGCAAACTTTGCGGCCACTCTCACTTTAAACCTCACCGCAGAGGCGCAAAGGCGCAGAGGAAACGCAGAGAAAACCAAACGAAGCATGTCAAAAAGCGGCGGGATTCCGAATTTCCCCACTCAGTCGATATATCGCGGTGGCGCGACTATCCACCTCCTTGCTTTTTAACCTCAAGTTGTTTTGCTTTCCTTTGCGTCTCCTCTGCGCCTTTGCGCCTTTGCGGTTAACTGGGTTTCAGCTTTTGCAGGAAGGCCTGGTACTCGTCTTCCTTCATGGTGAAGCTGTGCTCAGGCAACGGGAACTGCCCCTTGTGCACGTCGTCCTGGAAATCAGCGAGCGCCTTGCCGATGATGTCCCAGCAGTTGGCGTAGCGCTTCACGAACTTCGGCGTGAAACGATCGAACAGGCCCACCATGTCGTGCAGCACCAGGTTCTGGCCGTCGCAATGCGCTCCGGCGCCGATGCCGATAGTGGGAATGGAAAGCCGCTCGGTGATGACTTGCGCGACGCGATCGGGGATCGCCTCGAGCACGATGGCGAAGCAACCGGCCTTCTCCATCGCCAGCGCGTCTTTCACGAGTTGCACCCCGGTTTCGGCGCTCTTGCCCTGCACCCGGAAGCCGCCCAGCTTGGACACCAGTTGCGGCGTTAGACCAATGTGGGCCATCACCGGAACGCCGGCCTTCACCACCGCTTCGGCCACCGGCGCGAAGTCCTCTCCGCCCTCGAGCTTCACGACATCGGTGCCGCCTTCCTTGAGCATGCGCATGGCGTTGTTGATCGCATCGGCGGTGGAGGCGTGATACGCACCCAGCGGCAGGTCGCCCACGAGGATTGCCCGTTTGGCGGCGCGCGAGATGGCCTTGGCGTGGTGGATCATCTCGTCCATCGTCACCGGCACCGTGCCGGAATAACCCAGCGCGGTCATGCCCAGCGAGTCGCCGACCAGGATGCAGTCCACCCCGGAGCGGTCCACCAATTGCGCGGTCGGATAATCCACCGCGGTGACCTGGAACACCTTTTCGCCCCGGTCCACCTTGGCCTGGAGATCGAATATCGTGAGTTTCTTCGGTACCCCCGCTTCAGCCATCTATCTCTCCCCCGTTTAAAGAATCTTCACCGCAGAGGCGCAAAGGCGCAGAGGAAACGCAAAGGAAAGCAAAACAACTTGAGGTTAAAAAGCAAGGAGGTGGATAGTCGCGCCACCACGATATATCGACTGGGTGGGGCAAATCAAAATCCCCCTGCTTTTTGACATGCTTCGTTTGGTTTTCTCTGCGTTTCCTCTGCGCCTCTGCGGTGAAGATAAGAAGTGGACAGTCGCGACAACGGTGATTCATCGACTTGGTGGGGCAAATCGGAATCCTCCCGCTTTTTGCCGCGCTTCGTTTGACTTTCTCTGCGTTTCCTTTGCGCCTTTGCGTCTTTGCGGTGAAATCGTGAATCAGCTGTTCTGTGCGCGGCGCAAGCCGACCTCGGCCGGCCGCAGTTCGGTGGCGAGTTTGTCGAGCACGCCGTTAACGTACTTGTGCCCATCGGTGCCACCGAAGCTCTTCGCCACTTCGACCGCCTCGTTGATCACGACTTTATAAGGCGTTTCCGGGTGGTCGCGCAGCTCGCAGGCGGCCAGCAGCAACAAGGCATGCTCGACCGGCGACAGTTCCTTTAAGGGTCGGTCCAGGTACGGCGTGATGCGGTTGCGCAGCGCGTCCGCATCACCGGTGACGCCGCGTAACAGGGTTTCGACCAGCGCCTGGTCCGCCTTGACGAAGTCCTTCTGCTCCCTGAGCTGGGCCAGCAGCACGTCGGGGCCGCACTCGTTGACCAGCCATTGATAGAGCGCCTGCAGGGCAAACTCGCGCGCCCGGCGCCTACTGTTTTTCATCGATTGCCTTCAATAGATTGGCTATCTCGACCCCTACCCGGGCGCAATCCGTGCCCTTCTCTTGCATGCGTGCCTCGGCCTGCTGATCGTTGTCGGTAGTGAGGATGCCGTTAGCGACCGGAATGCCGGTATCGAGCTGCACCGACATCACCCCGCTGGCGGATTCGTTCGACACTACTTCGAAATGGTAGGTTTCGCCACGGATCACCGCGCCAAGAGCGATCAGAGCGTCGACCTTCCCGGTCCCGGCAAGTTTCTGCAGTGCCAGCGGAATCTCCAACGCGCCGGGCACGGTGACGATCGTCATGTCGGCGCGCCGCACACCCAGCTTGGCGAGCTCGGCCGTGCACGCGGCCAACA
>CAYNFN010000201.1:0-10658 GCA_964396485.1 uncultured Alcaligenaceae bacterium | reverse complement strand
GAAGTACACCTGGGAGAACATCAAGCCGCAGGTGGACCACGTCATATTCCCGGACGGCAAGCGCATCATCCTGCTGGCCGAGGGGCGGCTGGTTAATCTCGGCTGCGCCACCGGGCATCCGAGCTACGTGATGTCCTCGTCATTCGCGAACCAGACCATTGCGCAGATCGAACTGTTCAACAATCCCGACAAGTACCCGGTGGGCGTATACGTCCTGCCCAAGCACCTCGACGAGAAAGTCGCGCGGCTGCAACTGCGAAAACTGGCGGCGCGACTCACCGAGTTGACCGACGCGCAGGCGCGCTATATCGGCGTAAGCAAACAGGGCCCTTACAAACCGGATCACTATCGTTACTGAGCGGTGCAGCCGCTCAGTAACCGGTGACAAGTGACAGGTGACGGGTGACAAGAGGGAAAACAGGGACGCGCGACCCGCGTCGCCACCACGATCTGATCGCATGGCAGCGTGCGGTCGATCTGGTCAAAGCGGTTTATGAAATCACCGAAACCTTACCAGACTCTGAGCGATTCGGTCTGGTTTCGCAGATGCGTCGGGGAGCCGTGTCAGTTCCGTCGAACATCGCAGAAGGTGCGGCGCGCCACAGCAGTAAGGAGTTCCTGCAAGGTTTGTACATTGCCAGAGGTTCTCTTGCAGAAATCGAGACACAATTGGTTTTATGCCGCGAGCTTGGATTCGTCAAAGATGTGTCGGCACTGGATCAGTTAATCTCGGAGCTTTTCGGCATTCTGAGCGGGTTGATTCGATCAATACAGGCCCGGGGAAAGTAATACGCCACATTAACCGCCTCGTCACTCGTCACCTGTCACTTGTCACTCGTCACTCCTCACGCCTCACCGGTTTTCTCATTCGAATTCTTCCCCCCCAAAACACCCGAGGGGAAGGAAAAGCTGCGTGCCACGTGGCAGCAACTGGCAAAGCTCAAGCCGCGTTTTTTCTCGGTGACCTTCGGCGCGGGAGGTTCCACCCAGCAGGGCACGCTCGAAACCGTGCTGGAGATCCGCGCCGCGGGCCAGGACGCGGCGCCGCATTTGTCCTGTGTGGCCTCAAGCAAAGCGGAAATCGCCGCAGTCTTGTCGCGCTACAAGGACAACGGCATCCGCCACATCGTGGCGCTGCGCGGCGACCTGCCCTCGGGCATCGCCTCCAGCGGCGAGCTGAGGTACGCCAACGAACTGGTGGCTTTCATTCGCGAGACCACCGGCGAGTGGTTCCAGATCGAAGTGGCCTGTTACCCCGAGTACCACCCGCAGACGCGCAACGCCGCCGACGAGGTGAAGAACTTCAAGCGCAAGGTGGACGCCGGCGCCAACTCGGCGATCACGCAGTACTTCTACAATGCCGACGCCTATTTCCGCTTTACCGACGAATGCGAGGCCGCGGGCATCACGGTCCCCATCGTTCCGGGCATCATGCCGATCGGAAATTTTTCGCAACTGGCGAGATTTTCCGACGCCTGCGGTGCGGAGATCCCGCGCTGGATGCGCATCAAGTTCGAAAGTTTCCGCGACGATGCCGCCTCGATCCGCGCCTTCGGCCTCGATGTGGTGACGGCGTTATGCGAGAAGCTGCTCGCCGCCGGCGCACCCGGGTTGCACTTCTACACGCTGAACCAGGCCGGCGCGACCACGACCATCTGGCAGCGCCTGCGCCTTTGACGCACGTCTGTTGAAGAACAACTTCAATCGCTTACCACGGAGGACACGGAGGACACGGAGGTAAGACAAGAGCAAAAAACATTCTCGGGTTAAAACCGTTCACTGGTTTATGATCCATTGCAGTAAAAGTTGGCTGCACAGGTTCACGAACAGTCACCCCGCCTTTAACCCCAGTTTGCTTTTCCTTGTTTTTGTTTTTCCTCCGTGTCCTCCGCGTCCTCCGTGGTGAGCGTTGTTCTTGATCGGCGCAAGCCGTAGACTGCGCCGGTGTCCCGATTGCCCGCGAAACCCCTCGTGATTGTACTTGTCGCCTTCATTGCGGCGACAGTGCTCGAGTTCTCCTGGCTGAATGGGCTGCGTACGCTGGAGGCGCGCTTCTCCGACCTGTTCGTCGCCGCCCAGGCGAGAAACATCAGGCAAGACCCCGATATTGTCGTCATCGCCGCCGATGAAGACGGCCTGGCGCGCATGGCGGACTACGCCGGGCGCTGGCCGTGGCCGCGCTCGATCCATGGAGAACTGGTCCAAGGCATCGCGGCGCAGAAACCGCGGGCGATCGTATTCGACATCATGTTCTTCGAGCCGGACATCTACCGGCTGGATGCGGACGAGCTGTTCAACAAAGCGGTCTCGCGGCTGAAGAACGTGTACTTTCCAACCGTGCGGCAGGACCCCGCGGCGGACGCCCATGGGGTGGCGATCGCGGATACCCAGGAAGTGCTGGGCGCGTTCGCAACCAAAGGCGCCGACCGTAACGCCACGCTGAACATTGGCCTGCCAAAGGCGCTCGCGCCGCGAAACTGGCGGCTCGGTACGATAGATTTTCTCGCCGATGTGGACGGAATCGGCCGCCGCTATTTCGTCTACCAGGATGCGTACGGCTGGAAGATCCCCTCGCTTCCTGCCCGGGTGACGCAGGATCTGGGTCTGCCGGTGCCCGACGTGAAGTCGATTCTCCTGAGCTGGCCCGGCGGCGCAAAGGCAAGGGGGCACGTCTCGTATGCCGACCTGTACGTCGATTTCAACAGCCGGAAGCGCAAGCGCGATCCCCGGGAATTCACCGACAAGATCGTTGTGATCGGCGTCACGGCCAGCGGGCTGCACGATATCCGGCCCACGTCAGTGGATATCCACGCCGACGGGGTCGACATTCTCGCCACAGCGATCGACAACCTCAAGAACGCCAACTATCTTCGCGAAGCTCCGGCGTACTGGCCGGCCGCCGCCGCATTGCTGCTGCTGGGCCTGCAGTTCGCTGCATTCACGTTGCGCGTAAACACGATCCGGATCGGCGCCGGTCTTGTCGGCGCCACGGTAGTGTTGCTGGCGGGACAGTATATCGCCGTCGGGAAACTGTTGCTGGTGCCGATGCTGCGACCGCTGATTATCGGCTGGGCATTCTTTTTCGCGGCCGCCCTGCGCGAGTACCTGCGCGAACGGCGCGAGCGCGAACAGGCGGTCCGGGAGTTCTCGCGCTTCGTGAATCCCCATGTGGTCAATGAACTGATCGCGCACGGCGGGCTCACCCGCGAAGGCGAGAGCCGGCAGGTGACGCTGCTGTTCTCGGACATCCGCGGCTTTACCACGCTGTCGGAAAATCGTTCCCCGCAGGAAGTGGTGAGCCTGCTGAATCGTTACTTCAGCCGCCAGGTCGAGGTCATCTTCCGCAACGGCGGCGCGCTCGACAAGTTCATCGGTGACGCCATCATGGCGATCTGGGGAGCGCCGCTGGACGATGCCAAGAATGCCGAGCACGCGGTCGGCTGTGCGCTTGAGATGGCCGAATCGCTCGAGGTGTTCAGGAAGGAACTCGGCGCTGCCGGCGAGGATTTTGACGTAGGCATCGGCATCCATTCCGGGCCGGCGGTGGTGGGCCTGATCGGCTCGCAGCAGCGGCTTGAATACACGGCAATCGGCGATACCGTGAACCTCGCCAGCCGGATCGAGGGTTCGACCAAGGGCGTGGCGCGCATCCTGGTATCCGAGGATACGATGCGGCTGTGCGGCGACGCGTTTGACTTTATTCCGCGCGGACTCTATAAAATGAAAGGCAGGGCACAAGAGGTCGAGTTGTTCGAGCCCAAGAGAACGGAAAAGGGGGGGACCGCGTGAATTGCCGGGCGTGGTTGGTCGCCGCACTCGTTTTGTTCCTTCCCGCGGCATACGCCGCGGAAAGCGGATACACCTTCAAGCCTACCGAACTGAAGGACCAGCCCTTCCTTGACGCCGTGACGGTGGTCACGCTCGCCGAAAAAACCCAGGTCGAAATCGTCACCCGTCAGGGTGCGTGGATGCAGGTCAGGACCAAGGAAAAGCAGCAGGGCTGGGTGCGCATGCTGTCGGTGCGGCTGGGCAACCCCGACCAGAAGCCCCAGAGCGGCGGCAATCTGTTGTCGGCGATCGGCATTGCCAGCCGCCCGCGGACGACGACGACAGCAACCGTCACCACCGGCGTGCGCGGCTTCTCCGAGGAAGATCTTGCCAAGGCGGCGCCGAACCCCGCCGAAGTGGAAAAGATGAAGGGCTTTACCGCCACCACGGCCGATGCACAGCAAATGGCCGCCCAGGGCAAGCTCGAATCGCACCAGATCGCGTATTTCGACGCGGATGGCAAGCCGCTGAAGGACAAGAAATGAGCCCGCTGCGCCTGCTTCTTCTGGTTCCCGCATCGGCAGCGCTGCTGGTGCTTGGCGGCTGCTCGCAGCAGCAGGCGGGTGCGTTCATGCAAAGTATCAACGAATCGGGCGGGTTGGAGAAAACGTTTAAGTCATTGCGTGCACCAACGCAGGCTGAAGAGATCGAGATCGGCGACGGCGTTGCCGAGACGCTGCTGGGTGCCAGCCCGCTGCTCGACGACCCGGACCTGCAGCGCTACGTGAACGCCGTGGGCATGTGGGTAGCGCAGCAGTCGGAGCGCCCTGCACTGCCCTGGCATTTCGGCGTCAATGACTCGGATCACATCAACGCGTTCGCCGCGCCGGGCGGCTACATCATCGTCACCAAGGGCATGATGAAGCAGCTGCGCAACGAAGCCGAACTCGCCGGCGTGCTTGGCCACGAGGTCGCGCACGTGACGCAGAAGCATCACCTCAAGGCATTGCGCAAATCCGCGCTGTTGACTCTGCTCAGCGCCGGCGCGGCCGCCGCCACCGCGGAAAGCCGGCATGCCGAGATGGTGCAGCAACTGGTGGGACCGACCAAGGAGCTTTACGCCCGTGGCCTCGACAAGGCCGACGAGTTCGAGGCCGATCGCATGGGCGTGGTGTTGGCCGCACGCGCCGGTTATGACCCCTACGGATTGCCGGCGGTGTTGACCACGCTCGCCAGCGCAGATCCGAAGGACAATTTCCTGACGCTGCTGACCAAGACCCACCCGCTGCCGCAGGCCCGCCTCGACAGTCTCGCTCCCGGGCTGGCCACACTGGACGGCATCAATGCACCGCAGAATCCGACGCGCTTCCAGCAGTACACCAGGAAGCTCCAGCTCACGTCCAGATAACCGCGCCGGCGTCGAAGACACGGCCCTGAGACCGGATCCGCGATCATGTCGGGCAAAAGCGCGCTGCTCGCGGGTGCAACGGGACTGGTCGGCGGTTATGTCCTGAGACGCCTGCTCGCCCATCTGGGTTACTCGCGGGTCGAAAGTTGGGGACGTCGCGAACTGCCGATCCACGACCTGAAATTCACCCAGCGCATTGTGGATTTCGCGCGTCTGGACGCCGGCGTGCCGGGGATTGTGCCCGACGAGGTGTTCTGCTGCCTTGGGACCACGATCAGGAAAGCCGGTTCCGAGGAAGTGTTCCGGCGTGTGGATTACGATTATCCGCTGGCGCTGGCGCGGTTCGCTAAAGCGGTTGGCGCCGGCAAATTCCTGATGGTGTCGGCGCTCGGTGCCGACCCGAAGTCCGCGGTGTTCTACAACCGCGTTAAAGGCGAGGTGGAGCAGGAGATCGCCGCAGTCGGTATGCCGACAGCGTACTTCTTCAGGCCCTCGCTTCTACTGGGCCCGCGTGCCGAGAGCCGGCCCGGTGAGAAGATCGGCATTGCAGTCGGAAAGCTGCTTGCACCGTTGCTGATTTGCGGATTGCGCAAGTACCGTCCAATCCATGCCGACGCCGTGGCTGCGGCGATGGTGCACGTGGCCAATCACGACGTCCCTGCCGGCTTGATCGAGTCGAACGCCATCGCCCGGCTGGCGGCACTGGAATCCTGACTATTGAAATAACGCCTTCACCGCAAAGGTGCAAAGACGCAAAGGAAACGCAAAGAAGAACTTGACTGGGCAAAAATCTGATTGGCGCAGATGGGGACATTGAAGCGTACCGACCATTCATCAACGAAAAGTCCAGACCTTATGTTCTTTCCCCCATTCATGTTTTTCTTGATTTACTTTGCGTTTCCTTTGCGTCTTTGCGCCTTTGCGGTGAAGAAGATTTATTGAACAGGACGAACGGCTCAGTCGTGGGTCTGGCGCAGCCCGATGCGGTAAACGAGCATGCCGGCGATCATGGCCGCAACGAAGGCCCAGACTCGCGCATCGCCGAAGGCCGCGCTCACTATTGTCGGACCCGGACAGAACCCGCCCAGTCCCCAGCCGACGCCGAAGATGAGCGCGCCGACCATCAGGGGCGCATCGAGGCTGTCCTTCTCAGGGACGATGAACCCGGAGGCAAGCAGCGGCGTCCCCTGGCGCAACGCCAGGCGATAAAGCACGCCGAACACCGCGACTGCGCCGCCCATCACCAGCGCCAGACTCGGGTCCCATTTATCGGTGATGTCGAGAAAGCCGATCACCTTTGCCGGATTGCTCATCTGCGAAACGATCAGCCCGGCGCCGAACACCAGGCCGCAGACGAAGGCGACGATGGCGCGCTTCACGGCTGGTGTACCCAGAAATAGACGGTGACCATCCCGGTCGCCATGAACAACAGCGTCGCCGCGATCGAGCGCGGCGACAGGCGCGACACGCCGCACACGCCGTGACCGCTGGTGCAGCCGCTACCCATCTGCGTGCCTAGGCCCACCAGAGCGCCGGCGAGCAGAACCTGGCCGTAGCCGGCTTCGAGGTTGAAGTGCACATCGCCGGGGAATAAGACGACGGCTGCGAGTCCGGCCAGAAACAGTCCGGCAATGAAAGCCGCCCGCCAGGCGAAATCCTCTCCGCGCGAAATCATCGCGGTGCCGAGTATATTGCTGACGCCGGCCAGGCGCCCGAGCAGCCACCACATGCCGGCGGCGGCCAGGCCGATCAGCGCGCCGCCGAACAGCGCTGACCACGGTGTGAAGTTCACGATCGTCATTTGCCCTCCGCCGCCTTGCCGATCGGGAGCTGGAGCAGCTTCGCCGAGAAGTTCTCCTCGTCGAAGGCGATATCCCCGTCGAGGTAGGCGTCCGACTGGGTCTTGAGGTTCTTGAAATCGAAGCGTTGTGGGTCGAGCAGGTGCGAGGGCGAAACGCGTTGCAGGCTGGCGAACATAATCTCCAGGCGGCCGGGGAATTTCTTGTCCCACTCGCGCATCATGTCCTTCACCACCTGGCGCTGCAGGTTTTCCTGCGACCCGCACAGGTTACAGGGGATGATCGGGAACGCGCGGATCTTTGCGTATTCCTCCAGGTCCTGTTCCTTGCAGTAGGCGAGCGGGCGGATGACGATGTGGGTGCCGTCGTCGCTGACCAGCTTGGGCGGCATCGCCTTGAGCCGTCCGCCATGAAACAGGTTGAGGAAAAATGTCTCGAGGATGTCGTCGCGGTGGTGTCCGAGAGCGATCCGGGTTGCGCCGATTTCCTTTGCCACCCGGTAGAGCGCGCCGCGGCGCAGCCTCGAGCATAGCGAGCACATGGTCTTGCCTTCGGGGATGACGCGCTTGACCACGCTGTAGGTGTCCTGCTCGACGATCCGGAACGGCACGCCGATCGCGGTCAGGTACTCGGGCAGCACCTCGGTGGGAAATCCCGGGTGCTTCTGATCGAGGTTGACCGCGACGATTTCGAAGTCGATCGGCGCGTGTTGCTTGAGCGACAGCAGGATGTCGAGCAGAGCGTAGCTGTCCTTGCCGCCCGACATGCAGACCATGACCTTGTCGCCAGGGCGGATCATGTCGAAGTCGGCAATGGCTTCGCCGACCTGGCGGCGCAGCCGCTTGGCGAGCTTGTTGCCTTCGTATATCTGCTGCTGCAGCGTCGGCATTTGTCTCTATTTTGCGCGGAAAATCTCGAAACCGATCGATTCGCAGTCGGGATACACGTCCGGCTTCTCGCTGGACACCCGCACCGCCACCACCCCCGGCTTGGCCAGGCAGATCGCCAGGATTCTCTCGCAAAACGTCTCCTGCAGGTGAAAGTGGCCGCTGTCTGCCAGCGCGGCGATCTCGCGACGCAGGAAATCGTAGTCCACGGTTTCGCTGATGTGGTCGCGCTCGATCCTGGCGTCCGGTTCGAGATAGAGATCCACGTTGACCATGATCCGCTGCCTGGCTTTCTTCTCGAAATCGTGGATCCCCATCGAGATCCGGGTCTCGAAGTTCTTGAGGAAGATGCGGCGGGCCCAGCCCAACTTGCCCGCCATGGTCATCTCCACCGCCGAGCGCGGGTGCAGCGTAGTCGCCGTCATGTCAGCCCTTTCCCACCTCGAACTGGACGTCACGCGGGCGCGGCCACAGGTGCTGACCGCCGTCCACGACGATGGTTTCGCCCGTCAACGATTTCGCGTTCACCACGAATTTTACCGCGTTCACCACGTCCTCCACGTCGGAGCTGCGGCCCAGGGGCGCGAAGCGATACGCGCGTTCGAAGCCCTCCTCGCTTTGCTCGCCGCTCACCAGCGTGACGCCCGGGGCGACGCCGCACACCCGCACCCTCGGCGCCATCGACATTGCCAACACCCGGGTCGCCCCTTCCAGCCCGATCTTGGCAATCGTGTACGACAGGAAATCGGGATTCAGGTTGAACACTTTCTGGTCCAGCATATTGACGATACAGCCCAAGACGTTTTCCGGCAGTTGTTTCGCGAAATCCCGTGCCAGCAGCAAGGGTGCGCGCAGGTTCACGTTCACGTGCCGTTCCCATTTTCTCGCTTCCAGGCTTCCGATACTGTCGTACTCGAACAGCGCCGCGTTGTTCACCAGGCAGCCGACCGGCCCGAGCCGGCGGCCGCATTCGGGAAGCAGTTCCGACAAAGCGTTCGCGTCTTCGAGGTCGCAGCCAACCGCCTCTGCTTTCACGCCACGCCCCGCAATTTCATTCGCCAGTGTCTCGGCGTCGTGTTTCGAACGATGGTAATGGACTGCCACGTCCCAGCCATCATCAGCCAGTCCGATCGCGATCGCGCGGCCGATCCGCCTGCCGGCACCGGTCACCAATGCCACCTGTTGTTTGCGCTTGACCTGAGCCATCCTGGTCTTCAGTTGCACGGGTTGCCCGGTGCGATCTTGAATAGTTGTCCGGCGCGTTGTTGAATAGCGATTGTAGCTTAACCGCCCTACGATCCCGCCCGGTGCAAGCCCATCCGCTTAACCGATCTGCCCCCAAACTGCCCGTCCCATCCAGTGACGCACGCCGGCACAGCGATCGGTTGGTCGATGAGATCCGCGCGGAAGTCGAAAGACAGGGCGGCTGGATCTCCTTCGCCCGCTACATGGAGATGGCGCTGTACGCGCCGGGGCTGGGTTATTACGTCGCCGGCGCCGCGAAACTCGGAAGCCAAGGGGATTTCGTAACCGCGCCCGAAATTTCCCCATTGTTCGGACGGACGCTGGCGGGCCAGGTTGCCGATATCCTCGTGCACACCGGAGGCGGGGTGCTGGAACTGGGTGCGGGATCGGGCGCGCTGGCCCTGTCCCTGCTGGAAGAACTGCAAGCGCGCAACCGCCTCCCGGAGCGGTATCGGATTCTTGAAGTCAGCCCGGAGCTGGTACAGCGGCAACGCCGGTTGTTGATGCAGCGGCTGCCCGGACTCGCCGGCAGGGTCGAATGGATCACGTCGTTGCCGCAGCGCTTCACCGGGGTGGTGGTGGCGAACGAAGTGCTGGATGCGCTGCCGGTTCACCTGATTGCGTGGCGCGAGGACGGCGTACGGGAGCGCGGCGTGACCTGGAAAGGCGAAGGATTCGCCTGGGCGGAACGCAGCCTGGGCCCGGGCGCGCTGCGGGATGCCGCAGCGGCGAAACCGGTTGAAGCGCCATACCAGAGCGAAGTATCCATCGCTGTGCCGGCGCTGTTACGCACTCTGGCCAGCGCGCTCGTCCGAGGCGTGCTGTTGTGCGTGGATTACGGCTTCGGCCGCCGCGAGTATTACCATCCGCAGCGTAACAGCGGGACGCTCATGTGCCATTACCGCCATCGCGCACACGACGACGCTTTCCTTTTTCCCGGCTTGCAGGACATCACCGCGCACGTGGACTTTACCTCGGTGGCCGAAGCCGGCATCGAAGCCGGACTGCAATTGCTCGGCTACGCCACGCAGGCGCATTTCCTGATCAATTGCGGCATCGCCGACCAGCTTGCGCGCACGCCCGCCGGACAGACTGCTGCATATCTGCCGCTTGCCGCCGGCGTTCAGAAACTGGTCTCACCGGCGGAAATGGGCGAGCTGTTCAAGGTGATTGCGCTCGGCCGTGGCGTTCAGCCGCCACTCGCTGGCTTCAAGAGCGGCGACAAGAGCCGATTGCTCTGAGGACCCGGTGCAATGACAATCCTGCGCACGCCCGAAGAACGATTCGCAAATCTGCCCGGATTCGACCATGAACCGCGGTACCTGAACGATCTTCACGGTTACGCGGGCCTGCGGATGCATTACGTGGACGAGGGCCCCCGCGACGCGGACGTGTTCCTATGCCTGCACGGTGAACCGACCTGGTCGTTTCTTTACCGGCGCATGATCCCGGTGTTCACCGGCGCCGGATTTCGCACGGTCGCGCCGGACCTGTTCGGCTTCGGCCGTTCCGACAAACCGGCGGATAACGCGGCTTATACCTTCGATTTTC
>CAYNFN010000200.1:0-2286 GCA_964396485.1 uncultured Alcaligenaceae bacterium | reverse complement strand
GCGAAGGTTGGGTGCGGGTGGACCCGACCGCGGCGGTTTCGCCGTTGCGCATCGAACGCGGACTGGCTGCGGCGGTACCGGACACCGACAAGGCATCGCTGCGCGCGCGCAATCGCCTCGCATGGCTGCGCCAGACCGGCTACGCCCTGGATGCGATCGCAAACTCCTGGAACCAGTGGGTGCTGGGCTACAACCCGGAAAGACAGGTGCGTTTCCTGTCGCAGGTAGGACTGGCACAGGCAACCTGGCAAAACATGGTGATCGCGCTCATTGCCACCAGTGGCATCATCCTGCTGGTGCTGGCGTTGCTGCTGCTCGTGCGGCTTACCGCGCGGCGCATGGATCCGGTGCAGCGCGCCTATGCCAGATTTTGCCAGGCGATGGCCCGGCGCGGCGCACCACGCAAGCCCAGCGAAGGACCGCGTGACTTTGCGGCCAGGGTATCGCTGCAGTTTCCGCAACTAAGGGAGGCGGTTCAGCGCATCGCCGCGCTGTACGTGGCGCTGCGTTACGGGGGCGAAAAGAATCCGCGTGTTCTGGAGGAATTCCGCCAGGCGGTGAACAGCCTGAGGTGAATTGCAGTCGAGCGCGCCCGGGCCGCGGTCGCTAGAGTAACGTTTCCTTCGACATTCCGCTGCGGCGCAGAATCTTGCGCAGCGAGGCGAGCGCCTCGATCTGGATCTGGCGCACTCTTTCCCGGGTCAGCTTCAGGCTCTGTGCCAGCTGTTCGAGGGTGTGGATGTCCGAGCCGTTGAGCCCGTAGCGCCGCTCGATCACGCTGCGCTGGCGTTCGTTCAACTGCTTCAGCCACTCGCGCACGTACGTCTCGATTTCTGCGTTCTCCAGCCTGATATCCGGCTGCGAGGTGGATTCGTCGGCGATCGACTCGCCGACCGAAAGCATGGGATCAATCTCAAGGGGCGCGTCCAGCGACGTCATGCGCTCGTTGAGCGACAGCAGGCGGCGCACATCTTCGACCCGGAAATCCACCAGATGCGCAACGTCATCCGGGCTGGGGTCGCACTCGGAATGGGTCTCGAGATGGCGCATCGCCCGCAGCACCGTGTTCAGTTCCTTGATCACATGCACGGGTAGGCGGATGGTGCGCGACTGATACATGATGGCGCGTTCGATGCTCTGGCGGATCCACCACGTGGCATAGGTGGAGAAGCGGAAGCCGCGTTCGGGATCGAATTTCTCTAGCGCGTGGATCAGGCCGAGGTTGCCTTCTTCGATCAGGTCCAGCAACTGCAGCCCGCGGCCGGTATAGTGCTTGGCGATGTTCACCACCAGCCGCAGATTGTGTTCGATCATCTTCTGGCGTGACAGGAAATCCCCCTGCTTGACCAGTCGCACGTACCTGACCTCTTCCTCTACCGTGAGCAGCGCGTTCTGCCCGATGTCGTTGAAATAGAGCTGGGTGACGTCGCTGAGGATGTCGGTGCCGAAATAGTTATCGACAGCGGGCTCTTCGACGGGCGCGGGTTCCTCGACGCCGTCATCCTGTGAAGAATAATTCTCCTCGTTCATGAATTCCGCTCAGGCAGATACTGCAGCGGGTCGATCGGTTTACCGAGCCGGCGGATCTCGAAATGCAGGGCCACCCGGTCACTGTCGGAATTGCCCATTTCCGCGATCTTCTGGCCCTTGGCCACCGATTGCCCTTCCTTTACCAGGATCTGGCTGTTGTGTGCGTACACGCTCAAGTACGACGTATTATGCTTGATGATGATCAGTTTGCCGTAACCGCGCAGACTGCTGCCACTGTACACGACCTTTCCGGGCGCACTCGCGAGCACCGCCTGCCCGGACCGGCCTTCGATTCCGACACCCTTTTGGTTTGTTCCTTCCCCGAAACCGTAGATCACTTTCCCTTGGGTCGGCCACTCCCAAACCAGCCTCACGTCCGCGCTTCCGGCTTCTTTGGGCGCCGGCGTTGTCGGCGCCGTCACTGCCGGCTTGGGGGGAGGGGCTGCCGCGGGCGCTGACGCTGGCGTCGGCTTTGCCGCTTTCAACTGCGCCAGCGCCTGTTCGGAGTAAGGCAGCTTGCGCGCCTTCGGCTCGGTCTTGACCGGTACCGCTACCGGCGCGGGCGGGCTCTCCAGCGGTACCGCCTGGGGCGGCGCCAGTTCTCCGACGCTATCCGGCGGGAACAGCCGCAAGCGTTGATCCACACGAATCAACGCCGGATCCTCCAGGTTGTTCCAGGCCGCCAGTTCACGGTAATCCTGTCCGTAATCCAGCGCGATGCTGTAGAGCGTGTCGCCTTTCTTGACGACGTGGAAT
>CAYNFN010000199.1:0-2070 GCA_964396485.1 uncultured Alcaligenaceae bacterium | reverse complement strand
GCCGCCGTTCGGGCGGCTTTCGACCTCGATGTCCCCGCCCATCAGGTGCGCAAGCTCCTGACTGATGGCCAGCCCGAGGCCGACACCGGACTCGCGCTTGCGCCCCGGCTCAGCCTGTTCGAAGGGTGCGAAGATGCGCGCGGTATCCTCCGGCGCGATGCCAATGCCGGTGTCGCGCACCCAGGCCCGCAGGTCGACGCGCTCGCTGCTGAGCGGAAACGTTTGCACGGTCAGGGTCACACGCCCAGTGGTCGTGAACTTGATGGCATTGCCGAGCAGATTGAGCAAGATCTGCCGCAGGCGCTTGCCGTCCGCATTCACTTGCGCCGGAAGATCGTTGGATGATTCGAGGATGAACTCCAGCCCTTTGCTCTCGGCGTCTACGCGTACCATCGCCGCAATTTCTTCGATCAAGGCTGGCAGGGGCACGGGAGACAGGTGCAATTCGAGACGGCCGGAACGGATCCTCGAGAGGTCAAGCAAATCATTGATGAGATCGAGCAGGTGCCGGCCACTGCGCGCGATCGTAGCCAATGCCTCCTGGCGCCCCGGATCCGCCAGCGGTCGCTCGCGCACGAGTTCCGCGTACCCGAGGATCGCATGCAGCGGGGTGCGCAGTTCGTGGCTTATATTGGCCAGGAACTGGTCCTTGGCACGGCTTGCCGCCTCGAGTTCCGCGCGCGCGCCCATCAGAGCCCGTCGCTGTGCACTAAGCAGGCGGATATACAGCACGCCCGCGACGAGGATGACTGAGAAGACCGCAAGCGACGTCCAGATGACCCGGTAATCGACCTTGCTCTCATAGCGGACCGACAGCCATTTCTGCGAAATCGCCCGCTTTTCCTCGTCGCTGATCGCGTCCAGCACCTTGTCGAGGATGCTCACCAGTTCCGGCCAGTCATTGCGCACGCCGACCGAGAAGCCCTGCGGCTGGAGAGCCTTCTCAACCGGGGTGGCAATTTTAAGATTGCTGATCTGGCGACTCCTGATGTTGAACACGATGGGGAAAATGTCGTCCACGAGTCCGTCCACTTTTCCTGTGGACACCGCTATCAGGCCCTCGAGGATGTCAGGGTAGGCAGGTACGGGCTGATTTGGATATGCCTTCACCATCAGCGACTGGGACGAGTGTCCCTGCACGACAGCGACGCGCTCGGGCGCGAAATCGCGTAATCCGGTTACGAAACTGTGGTCGTCACGGGTGACGATGACGTTCACATAGTGCAGATAGGGCTTGGTGAAGGCGAGGAACGGTTGCCTTTCCTGCGCGCGCGTAACCGCAAGCACAATGTCGAGTTCCCGCTTCTGCAGCTTGTCCTGCACCGCCGCGAAGTTCAGGAGCTGATAGACCTGAAACTCTACCCCAACTTGCCGTTTAATGATTTCCAGATAGTCCGCGACCACCCCTGCGAACTTGCCCCGGCTATCGACGAACTCGTAGGGTGCATAACTCGTTTCCGCGCCAACCCTTATGACTGGATGCGCCGCAAGCCACTCTTTCTCACTCGCATCGAACTCGATGCTGGCCGTTTCCGACTCGGGTGCGGTGTTGCCCGGCGCCAGTGTGAATTGGGGCAACGCGACCTGTGGGCGCACGAGTAACGCCAGCGCGATAACAATTAACGCTGCCGACACAACAAGGGCCCACTGCCTGCGGGCCGGAAAGCGCGTCATTTTCAACCTCCGCGTCATTTTGGGGATTGAAACGGAGCCGTGCCTGCCCGCCTCTACCCTTGGCGATAGTCTACTGCCTCGGCCCCGGCCATGCGCCCCCGGGTGTGGCTTTTCGCTGCCCCGATTGCGGGCCCCAGTCAGGGCGCACACTGCCGGGCTTTCCCTAGGGCCGGCCCAAGGCTGGAGGGTCAACGCCCACCCCGCCCGCCGGTCCCGGTATCACTAAAGTGATGGAGCCTACCCCGGATTAGGAATTGCCAACGTCAGCCTGTGGTCGCATCCTGCGCGCTGAAAACGGCCGCTTCATGATCACGCAAAGAGTTCCTGGCCATTTTCGATAAGTAGGCAGGCGGCTGGTGGGGAATTTGAACATAGACCCTGTTGCGTGCAGTGATC
>CAYNFN010000198.1:0-24591 GCA_964396485.1 uncultured Alcaligenaceae bacterium | reverse complement strand
GCGCGGCGAGGAAGGCCACGAGCAGACCCACCGCGATCGCAAGCATGCCGAAGCCGACGGCGTATACCTGCGCCGAACTCACCTGCCCCGACGGGATCGGTCGTTCCGGGCGCGACCTGGCATCGAAGGGGCTGTCGAAGGCGTCGTTCAGGAACATGCCGCCGACGTAGAACAGCGACAGCGACACCAGCAGGATGGCGAGCCGCGCATCCGCGGCGGCGGCGCCTGCCAGCGCCACGCCGGTAAACACGTTAGTCCAGACGGTCGGTAGATTGGAGACGCGCCCAAGCCTGAGCGCGACGGACAGCTTCATTCGGCCCCCTCTTTTATGATCGAGGTATCGCGCAGGCTGTCATGTCGGTGGCTGGCGGCAATCGCGGCCGATCGCATCCCCGCGAAGCGGGGCCGCTGCTTCCTGCTCATGCCGCCAACACTTCCCTCACCCAATTCAGCTCGCGCGCGATGGCCTGTTCCATCCCGCCGGCCTGCAGATGCGCAGGCAGCACGTTCCAGGTATAGGTCTCGACTTCGAGGTGCGGAGAGATCGGCTTGAGGCGATGCTGGTCGAGCACCTTGCGGATGAAAAAGCGCGTCGAAGAAAAGGCGCCGAGGTCGTCGAGGAAAATCGGCACGTGGAAATGCACCCGCCATTCGCGATCCTTGGCCTGCCCGTTCACCGTCGCCAGCGCTTCGGGAAGATCGGCGAAGCGGCGCACGCCGTTCGGGCCGTCTTCCACCACTTGGTGCAGGTAAACCGGATCGTCGAACTGGCGCAACGCCTCCAGCGCTTCCGGCGTGAGTTCCGCCACCCGCAGGCCCGCGCTGATCTGCATCTTGTGCACGCGGATGCCGGCCGTTTCGAGGCGCTGCAGGCAGGCGACCGGGTCCTCGAATTCCACCGCCGCGTGGCACAGGTCGAGGCACAGGCCCAGATAATCGTGCAGCGCCACCGACGCGGCCTGCCGCTCCAGGCCGGCAAGTTCGCCAAGTCGCAGCACTGCCTGCGTGCTGAACAGATGGCGCTGGAAAAATCCGACGCTCTCGTCCACCGTCTCCAGATAGCAATGCGGCTCCGGCTCGATCGCCAGCGTGACGCGCTTGCCGGTACGCCTTTCAAGCTCGATCAGATGCGCGACATGACGCAGCAGGTTGTCGGCGATGCGCTCCACGTCGCTGCCGTTGTTGCCCGTCATCGCCGGCTTGAATGCGCCCGGCACCGTACTGACGCTGCCCTCGACGCCCTCCGGCAGCAGCTTGGCAAGCAGGTCCGCAAGCTCGTCGGTATAGCGCAGCCGCTCCGCGTCGCGCCAGTCCGGCAGATAGACCTCTTCCTTCACCCGCGTGCCGTGGAAGGTACCGTAGGGAAAGCCGTTGATGGTGAAAACGTAGAGTTTGTTGCGCTGGAGGAAGTCGCGAAATTCTTCCAGCGTCGCTGGATCGGTCAGCGCCCGCGAGGCCTGCGCGGAGAGCCGCAGGCCGATGCCGAACGGCTGGCCCGGCGCCACGCGGTCGCGCACGGCCGGAAAGAAACGCTCGATGTTGGCCCGTACCTCGGCCCAGGTCTCGCCCGGATGAATGTTGCTGCAGTAGGTCAGGTGGCCGCCGTCCGCCCCGAGCCTCATTGGCCGGTCTCCCGCCGGCGCAACCACGTCATGGCATGCAGGATCTCGTTGTTGTCCATCTGGTGCACGTCCTCGCCGCGACCGAGGTCGCGCAACAGCATGATGGTGAGTTCGCCGCCGAGGTGTTCGCGGAACTCCTCGATCCCGCGCAGGATGACCAGGCGGCCCTGGTCGTCGCGGGTTTCCATGGCCGGGTGCCACAGGTAGAAACCCAGGCGCTTGAGCAGCTTGTACACCCGCTCCTCGCCGCCCGGCGCGAGCATGCCGATCTGTACCGAATAGCGCGTGTCCAGAGCAAGGCCGATGGCGACCGCTTCGCCGTGACGCAATTCGTGTTGCGTGAGCGCCTCCAACTTGTGGGCGGACCAGTGCCCGTAGTCGAGCGGGCGCGCGCTGCCGGTCTCGAAAGGATCGCCGCCGTGCGCAATCTGGCGCATGTGCAGCTCGGCGCAGCGCCGGATCATGCGCGCCATCTCGGCCGGCGCGCATTCTTTCAGCGCTTCGGCGTTGGCTTCCAGCCAGTTGAAAAACTGGCCGTCGCGAATCAGCGATACCTTCACGGCTTCGGCCACGCCGGCGATCTTGTCGCGCGGTTGCAGCGTGCGCAGGAAGACGAAATCGTTGAGCACCGCGAACGGCGGCGCGAAAGTGCCGAGCAGGTTCTTCACGCCGAAGGCGTTGATGCCGTTCTTGACGCCGACGCCGGAATCGTTCTGGCCGAGCACGGTGGTCGGCACGCGCACATGGCGGATGCCGCGATGCGTGGTGGCGGCGACGAAGCCGATCATGTCCAGGAAGGCGCCCCCGCCCACACCGACCACGAATGCGTGACGGTCGAGGCCCATTTCCATCAGCCTGTGCTGCAGGCTGGTCACCAGCGCGGGGTCGTTTTTCACCTGCTCGCCGCCTGGCACCATTTCAGGACGGCCGACCAGTTCCAGCGAATCCGCGTGCACCGCGGCATACGCGGCGATGTCGTGCACCAGCGTCGGCCAGCTTGCCGCGACGTTGGCATCCACGAACACCACGAAGCGATGGCGCTTGCCGGGTTCGCGGCGCACCATCGCCTGCATGAAAACCGGATTGTCGCGGGCGAACAGGTGCTCGGTGAAATGCACCGGGTAGTCGTAACGGATCGTAAATTCCTGGTTGTAGACCGCCTCGGATTCGGCGGATTCCCTGACCAGCTCGATGCTCATCTGGTTTCCCGTCTGCCGATGTGCTGCCCGGCTTATTTGAATACGGTTGCGTCGCTGTGTTGCGGGACCGCCGGTGGCTCGCCGATGCGCGGCGCCTGGCCGCGCAGCACCGAGTTGCCCTCGAACAGCATGCGCTGGTCGATCGGCGCTGGGTCGAGCCAGTGCTCCTCCTTGATCTGGCCGCTCTGGCCGAATGCCTTGAGCGCGTTGCCGTAACAGATCGCCTCGACGTCCCTGGCGGCGATGCCGCGATCGAGCATCAGGTGCGCAGTCTTCGGCACCGCCAGCGGATCGGACACGCCCCAGTCCGCGCTGGAATCGATGAAAATGTGGTCCGAGCCGTACTTGCGCGCGATCTCGACCATGCGCTCGTTGCCCATCTTGGTGTGCGGATAGATCGTGAATGCCGCCCAGAACCCGCGGTCGAGCACTTCCTGAACGGTTTCCTCGTTGTTGTGGTCGATCACCACGCGCTCGGGATCCATCCCCATTTCGATGGCGACGTCCATGCTGCGGGTGGTCCCGCTTTTCTTGTCGCGGTGCGGCGTGTGCACCTGCACCAGCATGTCGAATTCCTTCGCCAGCGATATCTGCGCGCGGTAGTACTTGTCCTCCACTGGGGTCTGATCATCGTAGCCGATCTCACCCACCGCCACCACGCCCTCCTTCATGAGATAACGCGGCAGCAGTTCCAGCACCTGCTCGGCGAGCGCCTCGTTGTTGGCTTCCTTGCTGTTCAGGCCAATGGTGCAATAGTGGCGGATGCCGAATTGTGCGGCGCGGAAACGTTCCCAGCCGACCAGGCTGGACATGTAGTCGATGTAGCTGCCCACCTGGGTGCGCGGCTGACCCAGCCAGAAAGCCGGCTCAACGATGGCGACGATGCCGGCGGCGGCCATGCGCTCGTAGTCGTCGGTGGTGCGGGCACTCATGTGGATGTGAGGGTCGATGAATCGCATGGTCTTTCTCCAGATGATCGGTGCCTTCAGGCTGGATTCGCAATCGCCTGCCAGCTCAGCTTCTTTTCGGACACGGCGACCGAGAGTTCCGGGTATGCCCATAATAGCCCGGATGCCGCCGGATCGGGCGAGCTGGAGAGCGCCAGCGCCGCGGCCGCGCGCTCCGGACCGGTTCCCTTTTCCAGCACACGGCCCAGGTCGGCGAGCATTTCGCCCCGGGCATGCGGCCCGACGCAACGCCACAATTCCGGGCTGACCGGCCGCCCCGCGGCCCAGCGTTCGTGCGCGTAATCGCAGAGCATGCTCGCCAGCGCCGGATTGGCGCGGCGGTCCAGGCCGACGATCGGATCCAGGCCGGCGCCGATGAACAAGGCCTTCAGCACCATCTGGTTCCAGGCCGGCTCCGCCAGTTGCTCGAACGGATAGGGATTGCGGTGCGCCACCGCCTGGAACACCGCTTTCATGTTGGTGCGCACGCCCTCCGCGGCGCGCAGCACGTGACGCGGTTGGTCGGGATACAGCGGCAGCCCGCGATAAAAGGCGACCAGTTCGCCGACGTCCGCAGTGGCGCACAACTGGTCCAGCCGCCGCGAGAACGTGGGGCCATCGCCGGCTGCGGCCAGCAGCAGAAGCACGCGCGCGGCCTGGTCCAGGCTCCATTCACGCGGGTCCCAGCCGGGCCGGGCCGCGGTGGCCTGACCGAGTTCCGCGGCGCCCAGCGCCAGGTCCGCCTTGCCGATCTTGCGCGGCACCAGGCTAACCGACATGTACAAGTCCTTGTCGCTGCCGCCGCCGCGCAGCCGCTGCGCACTGCTCTTCAGCCACGCAGCCGCGTCGTCGGGCAGCCGGGCGACCAGCCATTGCTCGAGTACCTGTGCCGGGCTCATGCCGCCGCCTTTTTTACGATCAGGGTGTCGCACAGGCCTTCCGGTCGGCGGCAGGCGCCAATCGCGGCCGGTCGCATCCCCATCAAAAAACGATGCAGCGGCCGGCGTGGTGGAGCAGCGGCCACATCGCTCTTGGTGAGGATACGACCTGAGACAAACGCATGGGGCTGACGGCCGCTAATGTCTGCCTCCGCGGTCAGATCCCCGTACAAGTACGGGGCCCCTCTTCCGCGCTCCGGCAGACCCTGCTTCTTGCTCATGCCGCTCTCCTCGCGGAAGCTGCCGTACTTGCAAACACGTGGTCGAGCAGCAGGCGTTTCACGAAGGTGGCGGCCACCGGTCCCTCGCCGAAAAGTTCCGGCGCCGAGCTGATGAACAGCGGACCCTCTTCCGCGCGGTCGGTCGGGCGGCCGTGCGAACCCTTGACCAATGTCGCGTCCAACGAGATCACGTCCATCAGATAGCGCATGCCGAGCATCTTTTGCGCCAGCCGCAGCGCGACGCGCAGCTTCGCAAGCGGCAGCGCCGGATCGATGAATAGCTCCACCGGGTCGTAACCCGGCTTGCGGTGGATGTCCACGGTGCGCGCATAATCCGGCGCGCGCGCATCATCAAGAAAATGGTAGTAGGTGAACCAGCTGTCGGGACGCGCGATCGCCACTAGTTCCCCGGAGCGCGGATGATCCAGGCCCATTTCGCGCTTGCCCGCCTCGTCCAGCACCCGCTCCACACCCGGAAGAGCGCGCAGCAGATCCGCGACCTTGTCCACCAGTTCCGGGCGCGCCACGTAGACATGCGCAATCTGGTGATCCGCGACCGCGAACGCTTGGGAAGCGCCGGCATCGAGTTGCTCGCGCCCGCGTTCATCGCGCACGCGCAGCCAGCCGGCCAGGCGCAGCGCGCGGTTGATGTGCACCGGCCTGGACACTTCGGTGATGCCGTACTCTGACAGCGCGACCACGTGCGCGCCGGCGCGCTGCGCCGCATCGATCAGCTCGCCGCACACCTCGTCCACCTGCGCGACGTCGCGCGCGATGGTGGGATGATTGGGGCCGAGCCGCTGCAGGTTGTAGTCGAGGTGCGGCAGGTACACTAGCGTCAGCGTCGGCTTGAACTTGCCGAACACGTGCAAAGCCGATTTGCCGATCCAGCGCGTCGAGGTAATGTCCGCCGCCGGGCCCCAGAAGCGAAACAGCGGAAACTGCCCGAGCGTGCCCTGCAACTCGTCACGCAGGTCCGCCGGGTGGGTATGGATGTCGGGAAGCTTGCGGCCGTCGGCCGGATACATCGGCCGCGGTGTGACCGCGAAGTCCGCGGTCGAATACATGTTGTACCACCAGAACAGCTTGGCGCAGGTGAACGCCGGATCGCGGCTCCGCGCGGTCTCCCACAGCTTTTCGCCGCCCACCAGGCGATTGGACTGGCGCCACAGCCAGATCTCGGACAGCTCGCGGAAATACCAGCCGTTGCCGACGATGCCGTGATCGCGCGGCAGCGCGCCGGTCACAAAGGTGGATTGCACCGTCGAGGTCACCGCCGGCACCACCGTGTCGAGCGGCCGCATGCCGCCCCGTTTCGCCAGCGCACTCAGATTCGGCGCATGCGCGAGCAGCACGGGCGTCAGGCCCACCACGTTCAGTACCAGCGTGCGGTTCATGGCTGCGCCCGTGACGGATCGTGAAAAATCCGCAGCCGCTGCACCAGCGACCATCCTGTTGTCACTACCCCTCCTCCGTGCCCGTCAATTGCGGGCTTCGATCGATTGTCCCGCAGGTGCATCCGCGGCACGCGGCGGAACTACCAAGATCGCTTTCTGCAATTGTAACTCTGCCAGGATGCCGAGAGGCGAGAGGAAAGAGAAAAGAGGAAAGAGGCTAGAGGCTAGAGGCCAAGAAAGTCTAGTCGATTAATTCCTGCGTTCGTTTCCGTTGCGTCCCTTTACGTACCCCTCAAGGGCACCCGTCGAGCGCGCCCCTCAAGGGCACCCGTCGAGCGGGTATTGAAAAGAAGGTATTGAAGGGAAGGTATTGAAATGAATACTTTGCGTTGAACGCGTTAGTTTTTATCCCCTGCCCGCGCCGTCTATAATCCCGGCCATGCCCGCTATCCGACCGATTGCGGCACCATGACAATGGAGAAGAATCGACAATGACCCCCTCGTCAATTCGAGCGCTGACTTTCGACGTGTTCGGTACTGTGGTGGACTGGCGCGGCAGCATCATTCGCGAAGGACGCGCGCTCGCAAAGCAGAAGAACCTGAAGGTGGATTGGGCGGCGGTCGCGGACGCATGGCGCGATGGTTACAAGCCGGCGATGGACCGGGTGCGCAAGCGGCAACTGCCGTGGATGAGCATCGATCAACTGCACCGGCTGATCCTCGACGATGTGCTGGCAAAGTTGCGGATAGACGGCCTCGCGCCGGAGGACAAGGATCATCTCACACTTGCCTGGCACCGCCTGCGCCCGTGGCCGGACGCGCTGCGGGGACTGAGGCGCCTCAAAAAACGCTACATCGTTGCCACGCTTTCGAACGGCAACATGTCGCTGCTCGTCGAAATGGCCCGCAATGCCGGGTTGCCGTGGGACTGCGTGCTTTCAGCGGAACTGTTCCGGCATTACAAGCCCGATCCTGAAGCCTATCTCGGCGCCGCTGCGCTGCTCGGCCTCCAGCCCTCGGAAGTGCTGATGGTGGCCGCGCACAAGGACGACCTCCAGGCGGCGAAACGCTGTGGGCTGCGTACCGCTTTCGTACGCCGGCCGCTGGAAAGGGGACCGGCTACAAAAGCCGACCTGTCGTCGGACCGCTCCTTCGATTTCAATGCCGACGACTTCAACGACCTCGCCTCGCGACTTGGTACGTAAACCTCGGCCATGAACGGACAGGTTTCGAGCAACGAATTGGAAACCCGCGTCACGACCACCGTCTGGGACCTGCCGGTGCGCATCTTCCACTGGGCGCTGGTGCTGTTGGTGGTTTCGCAGATTGTCACCGCAACGATCGGCGGTAATGCGATGGAATACCACGCGCTCGGCGGCTGTACGATTCTCACGCTGGTTCTGTTCCGCATCTTGTGGGGATTTGCCGGGGGAACGCATGCGCGTTTCGGCGACTTCGTGCGCGGGCCGGCCGCGGTGGCGCGCTACGCGCACACGCTGATAAAGGGCACGGCCGGGAGCCATCGCGGCCACAACCCGCTGGGCGGCTGGAGTGTCGTGCTGATGCTGGTGTCGCTGCTGCTGCAGGCGGTAACCGGACTGTTTGCCAACGACGACGTGATGATGGAGGGGCCGCTGGCGAAGTACGTGTCCGGAGATGCCAGCTCACTGTTCACGGCTATTCACGACGTCAACGCGGGCATCCTGCTGACACTGATCTCGCTCCACATCCTGGCGGTGCTTTTCTACCTGTTGCGCAGGAAACAGGACCTGATCGGGCCGATGTTCACCGGCAGAAAACCGATCGAGCTGATGGATCCGAGGCCGCCCGGGACCGGTAACCCCTGGCTCGCCGCGTTGCTGCTCGGCGCATCCTCGCTGCTGGTTTACTTCGTCGTTACTTTTTAGCCCGCCGGTAGCGCTGCACGTGCTCCGGGACGGGGATGCCTGACGCAAGGCGCGGATCGGGCTTCGGCGTGGATGAAAGCGGCGCGAAATCGAGCGTGCCCGCCCAGATCGGCAGGCCGTAATCCTCCTCGTCGTCCAGCGGAGGGCCGGCGCGCACCTTCGCTGAAGCCTCGACGATTTCCATTTTCAGCACGGCGGTCTGGTCGAGTTCCTGCGGCTTGACCGGGCGCAGGCTCTCCCAGCGTCCCGGGATGATGTGGTCCGAGATCGTTTTCAGGGCGCGCAGCTTTTCGGCGGCGGGCACTGGCTCGGCGGTGCCGAGGATCACCACCGAACGATAATTCACCGACGAGTGGAAGGCCGAGCGTGCCAGCACTAGAGCGTCCACCAGCGTCACCGTCACGCTCAGCGCGATGCCCTTCCCTGCTTCGTTCAGCATGCGGCTGGCCGCCGAACCGTGGATGTAAAGCGTATGTCCGTCGCGCCCGAAGCCCGTTGGAATGACGTAGGGCTGGCCGTTGACGACGAACCCGACGTGGCAGAAGAAACCCTCGTCGAGGATCGCCGCGACGGTTGCGAAGTCGTGGCTGCCGCGCGCCGGTAAGCGGCCAAGTTTCGTGCGGCTGGAGAGAAGATCCATAAAGGCGGTGACGCGTGACCGGTGACGTGTGACGTGTGACGGGAAGGAACAAGGCCTCTTGACCAAACAAGTCAAGCGCGGCAAGCCCTTATCGTACTATTTTTGCGTGAACACCCGGCACCATCTACGCCTTCACTCGTCACTTGTCACTTGTCACTTGTCACTTGTCACTTGTCACTTGTCACTTGTCACTTGTCACTTGTCACTTGTCACTTGTCACTTGTCACTTGTCGCTCGTCACTTGTCGCTCGTCACTCGTCACCTGTCGCTCGTCACTCGTCACTCGTCACTTGTTACGGTACTTGTCGTGACAGGCTTTGCAGGCCTTGCCGGCCTCTCCGAGTTGCGCTTTGGATGCGGCGAGATCGCCGCCCTTCGCCACTTCTGCGAGCTTGGCGACTTCAGCCTGCATTTTCTCGAGCTTCGCCTTGAAGTCGTCCATGTCCAGCCAGATCTCGGGCTTGGCCTTGGTTTCGCCGGACTCCGAGCCTGGCGTGAAGCCCTCAAGCGGCAGCTTGCTCATGAAAGCCACGATCTCGGCGTTGCGCGCGAACGCGGCGGCGTCGTACGGCCGGTCGCCCTTGCCCATCGCCGCCATCGGACCGAAGTTCCAGCCGATCACCGCCATCACTCCTCTCCGAAACTTGATCGCGTCCTCGGGCTTCTGCGCGAATGCGGCATTGGCGAACACGGATGCACAGACAGCGAACAACAGCACAGCGGCAAGGCGTTTCATTCTTTGCTCCTGTAGATGATGGGCGGGAAGATTCTAACATCCCACACACCTCATCCCCCGCCTTCTCCCCAGCGCGGAGAAGGTGCGCTGCGCGGGCCTACCGCGGTCTTGACTTACCAGTTCCCTCTCCGCCCTTTGCGAGCAGAGGGCTAGGGTGAGGTGTAGGAGAAAAGGGGACGTCACCCTTTATCCCTGTTATTCCGTTTAACAAAGGGTAGCGTCCCATTTATTCATTTAGGGTAGCGTCCCATTTATTATTACTGTTATTCCGTTTAACAAAGGGTAGCGTCCCATTTATTCATTTATTATTCTGTTTTATTTTATTTTTCCCTTTATGGACGTGAAAGCGATCCTGCCCTCGCTGACCAACCTCCCGGTCTTCTACGCCGAGTCGGTATTGTTGTTGCTGCTGTTCTCGGTCTCGAGTTACGCACTGCTGCTCCGCCTCCGCGCTGGCCCTTCCGCCGGGCACCCCGCGGTGCGCTTCCGCACCCGTCTCGCCGTGCTGTTGCCGGCGTGGATCCTCTGGGCGGTCTGGGTCGGCTTCGGCGCCTTTTGGTTCGGCTTCGCGGGCCTGATGGGGGGCACGGTGCTATTCGCGCTGCTGGGCGTCGCGGCGGTCATCGTATTCCTGCTGTTCAGCGTGCTGCTGGTCTACTGGCTGCGCGGCCGGGTGTGGGCGGACGCCGGGATGGTGCTGACGATCGCAGGGGCGCTGGCGGTGGTGGCGGTGAAATACACCGTCTGGCTCTGCGAACCGCTGGGCCACAGCGGGTTCGCTGCCGCGCAAATCTGCGCGGGTCGGCTCTATGCCGAGGGGCGCGGTGGCGCGTTGCACGATCCTCACGTCGCCACGGGCTGGTACCGCCGGGCCGCGGAGGCGGGCAACGCCAAGGCGCAATTCATCCTCGGCACCACGATCCCGGTCCGTCAGCAGCAGGAGTACTGGCTACGCAAGGCGACGGCGCAGGGGCACGGCCCGGCCGCGTACGCCCTCTACGTGCTACTCGGACAACGCAATGAGGACCTGGCATGGCTGCAACTCGGGGTGGACCAGGGCCAACCCGACGCCCAATACCGGCTCGCGCTGCGGCTGATCGGCGGCAGTGGAGTGGCCCGTGACCTCCCGCGTGGCCGCACGCTGCTGCAGGCGGCTGCGTCGGCCGGCTCGGCCGGGGCAATGCGCGAGCTGGCACTCGCCTACGCCGACGACGGCATCCTGTTCGACCATTCGGACGAACTGTCGCGCCGGTGGGAGTCTCGAGCAAGCGCCGCGCCCCAACCGGACCGGCGCGCCCCGGTGGACGAACGGTCCTTCGCGGTCACCTTCCCGATCAACCTTGAGCGGATCCGTACCCGGTATGCGGACGCGAACAGCGGCGATCCCGCGGCCCAACAGTCCATCGCCCGCGAGATCCTGGCCGGGGCGAATGACGATCCGGCACTGGTTGCCAAAGCATACGGCTGGCTGGAACGGGCCGCCGCGAGCGGCGCCGCCGACGCCCAGTTCGCGGTGGCCGAGTATTACCTGGCTCTGCCCAACCCGACCGGCGTACAGCTGGACCGCGGCCGGCAGTGGTTGATCGCGGCTGCCGACACGGGGCACCAGACCGCATTGCGCCGCCTCATCACCGCCTACAAGAAAGGCGGCTTCGGCCTGGCTCGCGACCTGGAGCAGGCCAAGGTTTACGGCGAACGGCTGTTCGCCGCACTGGAAGCGGCCGGCGTGTTGCCGAACCAGGGCCCGTGGCTGTCCGCCTCCTGGGACTACGACGACACGATGCAGCAGCTCAAACGCGAACGGGAGCAGTACCTGCCGCCAGAGGCGCTCGCCCAGGCCGCGAAAGCCGGTGATCCGCAAGCGCAATACCATCTCTCCCGCGAGGTGATGCAGCGTGACTTCGAGGCTGGGGTCTCGCTGCTGCATGCCGCCGCCGACGGCGGCTTCGCCGAGGCGCAGTACCACGCCGCACACGGGGTACGCACGCGCAAGAGCACGCCGGAGACCCTGCGCCGGGCCGTGGAATGGCTCACGGCGGCGGTGGCGCATGGCCACCGCGGGGCGATGCACGAACTCGGCATGGTCTATCTGCAGGGCATCAAGGAAATCGGATTGGCACCCGACCCTGCACGGGCCCGCGCGCTATTCAAGCAGGCACTCGACGGCGGCGGCGAAGTGCTCTATCGCTACACCGATCGCAACGGCCACGGCTGGATCATCACTGCGCAGCAGGTGCAGCGCGCGCTGGAGCGGATACACGAGTAAGCAACGTGTGGGGGTCAAACGTGTGGGGGTCAGGTCTTGCCATTTGCGGCCGCCGCTTTCGCGAATATGGGATCGTCGCGGGAGACAGAAAGACCAAGCTCCTGGGTGAGGGACGAGTGAAAATCCAAGTCTCGAAATGGTTTTAACCCTCGCCCCTCGCCCCTCGCCCCTCACCCCTATGGTTCAGACCACCCTGAAATTCTTGAACTGCCACGGGTCGGACGCATCCACGTCTTCTGGAAAGAGCACTCCGCGCCCTTCCAGCGGAGTCCAGTCGGTGTACACGCCCACCACCCTGCCGAGGTAGGGCTTGCAGATCTGCATCATGGTCTTGTACGGCAATTCGTCAGGCTCGACGATGCCGGCGTCGGGATTGTTGATGGCCCAAATGATCGCCGCGGCATAGCCGATATTGACCTGCAGGCTGGTGGCGTTGTTGTACGGACAGAGCTTGCGCGCCTCCTCGATGGTGAGCTGCGAGCCGTACCAGTAGGCGCCTTTCCTGTGGCCCATCAGCAACACGCCGAGTTCGTCCATGCCTTCGGAAATCTCATCGCGCAACAGCCGGTAGCGCGGCGGAAACCGGTAGTTGTTGCCGATGTACTCGTGCATCGACAGCACCGCGTCGTCGCACGGATGATACGAGTAGTGGCAGGTCGGCCGGTACACCGCCTTTCCCTTCTTGCGCACCGTGAAGTAGTCGGGAATCGTGGTGGACTCGCCGTGAGAGATCAGGAAGCCGAGCATCGGGCCTTCCAACGGCGTCCAGGTACGTACCCGCGTGGAGGCGCCGGTGCGTTCCAGATAAATCGCGGCACCGCAGCCAAAATCGAACTTGCGCGCGTCGTGCGGCCAGTTCCTCTCGTGCGTACCCCAGCCCAGCTCTGCCGGCTGCAGCGACTCGCCGGCAAAGGCTTCGCTCGACCACGTGTTGACGAACTCGTCGCGCTGTTTGCGGCGCGGGCTCAACTGGCTGTCGCGCTCAGCGATATGGATGACCTTGATCTTGAGCCGTTGCGCGAGCTGTGCCCACTGTTCGCGGGTTTTCGGCACCGGCGTTTTGTCCCCGACATCCTTGGCGATGTTGAGCAGCGCCTGCTTGAGCAAGTGCGAGACCAGGCCGGGGTTGGCGCCGTGCATCAAAACGCAGGCCGGGCCCTTGGGGTGTTTCCGGCGCAGGTCCAGAGCCGCTTCGCGGTAGGCGTAGTTGGAGCGCCGGTCCGCCGGAACGCTGGTGTTGTTGTGCCCGCCGGGCCACGGTTCGATGCAGGCGTCGATGTAGAGAATCCCGCGCCTCCGGCAGTATTCGATGGTTTCTAGGCTGTTGACGTCGTAGGAGGCGTTGACCAGGAAGTCCCCGGGACCCAGGTACTTGTCGTACTGGGCGACGTAGGACTCGCGCTTGATCGGCTCGACGATGAACTTGACGCCAAGGCTGCCGGCAATCTCGCGGCCGAAAGCGTTGGCAGTGATGATGGTGATCTGCTCGGGCTTGATGTCGATATGGCGCAGGATCAGCGGCAGCGAGCCCTGCCCCACTGACCCGAAACCGACGATAAGCATCCTGCCTTCGAAAACCGCATACTTTTTGTAGCCGCGCAATTTAGCTTTCACTCCTTGATCTGGCAACGCAGGCCATCCCTGCGTGAGGGCACTATATAGACGAAGTCGGCGGCAATCTCAACCCCACCACCTCATCCCCCGGGCGCGCGGACACGTTAGTGATGAAATCACCCGTTTGCGGGTAGCGCGCCAAGCTCCGTCTCCCGCCCCAAGGTCAAGCCCCGTTCGCCGTGTCGACGGAGTTCCTCCCCGGAGCGGAGAAGGTGCGCTGCGCGGGCGTATTGCGCTTTTAATTTTCAACTCCCTCTCCGCCTCCCTTTCAGGGAGGCGGAGAGGGCGGGGGTGAGGTGGTGGGTGCGTGTCGTTTCAGCGCCCAGGCCACGTGACTTCTCACCAGCGCCGAGGGATGGTCGCGTCGCGCTTCGAGCGCCACCACCACTGCGGTGGAGGTCGGCGCGTTGCCCAGGCCCACCGCCAGATTCCGCAGCCAGCGCTCATGGCCGATCCTGCGGATGGCGCTGCCTTCCAGCCGCCGCTCGAATTCTTCTTCGCTCCAGGCAAACAACTCCGTCAGGGCCGCCGCATCGAGCCCATTGCGAACCGAGAAGTCTTCGACGTCCGCCTTCTGGGCAAACCGGTTCCACGGACAGACCAGTTGGCAATCGTCGCAGCCAAAAATGCGGTTGCCGATCAGGGGGCGCAGCTCCTCCGGGATCTCGCCCTTGTGCTCGATGGTGAGATAGGAAATGCAGCGCCGCGCGTCGAGCTGATACGGCGCCACGATTGCCCCGGTCGGACAGACGTCGATGCAGCGCCGGCAGGTGCCGCAGTGATCCGGCTGCGGCTCATCCACCGGAAGCGGCAGATCGGTGTAGATCTCGCCGAGGAAAAACCAGGAGCCGGCGTCGCGATTGAGCAGCAGGGTGTGTTTGCCGCGCCACCCGATCCCCGCCTTGGCGGCCAGCTCGACTTCCATGACCGGCGCGCTGTCGGTGAAGACGCGGTAGGAGAACCGTCTCGCCGACTCCGTGGTCAACGTGTCCGCGTGCTTCAAATAGTCGGCGATGCGGTCGCAAAGTTTCTGCAGACGACCGCGCAATACCTTGTGGTAGTCGCGCCCGACTGCATAGCGCGCCACGTAGGCGCTGCTGCCGTCGTTGATGACTTCCCAGGAATCGCGCGCCTCCTGCGGGAAGTAGTTCATGCGCACCGAGATCACCCGCAAGGTGCCGGGCACCAGTTCGCCCGGGCGGCTGCGCCGCGTGCCGTGTGCGGCCATGTAGTCCATGTCGCCTTGCCAGCCGCGCGCCAGCCATTCCATCAGCCGCGTTTCGGCCTCGCCGACATCGCAGTCGGCAATGCCGACCTGCTGAAAGCCCAGCTCGCCGCCCCATCCACGGATGCGAGCCGCGAGTGCGCCGAGGTCGTGCGCGGCGCCCTGCTCCGGATCAGCGGGCGGAAGCCCGTTTTGGCTGTGCGGCCTCATTACCGGATTCGGCGAGAAGAAATTCCAGCCCACGGGTCTCGCCGTGCTTCATCAGGAAGAAGCGCTCCGGCGGGATGCCGGCGGCCGACAACGCCTCGGCAAGCTTCCGTGGCGGCTCGTCCAGGCGCTCGTCGGTAAGACGGAATGTTCCCCAGTGCATGCCGACAGAGTAACGCGCATTCAGGTCGCGGTGTGCGCGCACCGCCTCCTCCGGATTGACGTGCATGATGCTCATGAACCAGCGCGGTTCGTAGGCGCCGATCGGCAAGGCCGCGAGGTCGAACGAGCCGAAGCGCCTGCCGAGGTCGGCAATGTCCCGCGAGTAGCCGAAATCGCCGCTAAACAACAAGCGCATCTGCGGGTGCTCGATTACCCATGCGCCCCACAACGTGCGGTCGCGATCCCACGGCGTACGCTGGCTCCAGTGCTGCACCGGCGCCAGGTGCAACGTCAGCCCCATGTGAACGCGGTTCTCCCACCAGTCGAGCTCCGTGACGTTGCTTATGCCCTGCTCCCCAAACCAGGCCTTGAGCGCCAGCGGCACGAAAAACATCGGCGGTCCACCGGCCTGCCGGTTCAGGCGCCTGACGGTATCGCGGTCGAGGTGATCGTAGTGGTTGTGCGAAATGACCACCACGTCCACGTGCGGCAGGCTCTCGAAGTCGAGACCCGGCGCAACGTGGCGCCTGGGACCGGCGAAGGACAGCGGCGACGCGCGCTCGGTGAGATGCGGATCGGTAAGTACGTTGACGCCGCCCAACTGCAGCAGAAAAGTGACATGACCGATCCAGGTCAGCGTGGGCTGGGTGCGGTTCGCCGCCAGAAACGCCGCGTCAGGCTTGAGCAACGGAAAGTTGTAGCCCGCTTCCGGATCGTCCGGGACACCTTTGGTCCAGCGTTGCCATTGCCATTTCCAGAAGCTTTGCTTCGGCGCGTGCGGGTAGTTGTTGCGAAATCCTTGTGGGGTGTGGTGGGTTTTCATCGGATTATAATTAGGGTTGCCGTGACAGGCGGCGATCACCAGCGCACACGCGGCATAGCAGACCACACTTGATTTCATCGTTCCATTCAGGACAAGACACTCGCTGAAGTTTAACAGCGAAGCTACACATTCGATACACGGGGAGTGAGCAAATGGCGGCCATGAAAAAACAGGCGGTGGGCGTGATCGGTTTGGGTTCGATGGGCCTCGGCGTAGCCCGCACGCTGCTCAAGAAGGGCTTCGAAGTGCACGCCTATGACGTTCGGCCGGAAGTTTCGAAGGCATTCGCCAAGGAGGGCGGCGTTGCCGCCGCGAGCCCGGCCGCGGTAGGCGGCCGCGCCGAAATGGTCATCATTCTGGTGGTGAACGCAGACCAGACCAGCGACGTGCTCTTCGGCAGGGACGGCGCGGCGGGAACGCTGGCGCGCGGCGCGGTGGTCATCGCCAGCAGCACGGTCGCGCCGGAATTCGCCGCCGATCTCGGAGAACGGCTGCGTGCCAAAGGCATTCTCATGATCGACGCGCCGGTATCCGGCGGCGCCGCGCGCGCCGCGAAAGGCGAACTCTCGATCATGGCTTCGGGCGCAAAGGAAGCCTTCAGGAAAGCCGACGCCGTTCTCGGCGCGATTGCCGCCAAGGTCTACCGGCTCGGGGACGCGCCGGGAATGGGCTCCAAGGTGAAGATGATCAACCAGCTGCTCGCCGGCGTGCACATCGCCGCCGCGGCGGAAGCGATGGCGCTCGGCATTCGCGCCGGAGCCGATCCGCAGGTGCTCTACGAAGTCATCTCCAACAGCGCCGGTTCCTCATGGATGTTCCAGAACCGCGTGCCGCACATCATCGCGGGCGACTACACGCCGCTTTCGGCCGTGAATATTTTCGTCAAGGACCTCGGCATCGTGCTGGATTCGGCGAAGAAGATGAACTTTCCCCTGCCGCTCACCGCGGCCGCGCACCAGATGTTCCTCGGCGCGGCCGGCGCCGGACTCGGCTATGAAGACGACTCCGCGGTGGTCAAGGTGTACCAGGCGCTGTCCGGAATCAAGCTGCCGGGAAAGAAAAAGGCAAGAAAGCGGTGACTCTCGTGACTGTCGTGACAGCCGTGAATGTCGTGAATATCGTGAATATCGTGAATATCGTGACAACGAGCTTGCCGAGTTTCAGTGAAGGATAACGTTTGCGACGCCAACTCAATTGTGAGGGGCTGGAAACGGCCAAAACCGGTCCGTCGAAAATTTCATCCAAAACGGGCCTTCGCGCCAAGGCTCCACAACAATCTAACATTTTTTGTCCGTACTATCATCGCATATGCGGACAGACAACCAAAAAGCTTCAGTCATGAATCAAGCAGCTAGCGCAATTCGGGAACTTTTGAGAATTTCGATAGTACGACCGGCCGGTCTGGTGAATAACTGTTAGGTGCCGGAAGAATAGCCCTTGAGCCCGACAGTCTTTCGCGAGGACGGATTCAGGTTCTTTTTCTTCTCTCGCGAGGAGTCCCGGCTCCACGTGCACATTCACCACGCGGACGGGGAAGCGAAATACTGGCTTGAGCCGCAGATCGAACTGGCGCAAAATTACGGCCTGAACGACCGCCAGATTCGGGCGGCCGAGGCTCTGATCCGGAAACACGAAAATGACATCCGTGCTGCCTGGCGCAGGCACTTTGGACGTTGAAGTGACGAACGTCTCGACTCACGGCTTTTGGCTCATGCTGGGAGCCGAGGAATTGTTCGTGCCTTTCTCGGAGTTTCCGTGGTTCAAGGACGCCCCGATCGCGAAGCTCATGAACGTCGAGCTTCCTCAACCGCACCACCTCTACTGGCCCGACCTCGATGTGGATCTGGCCGTCGAATCCATCCGCCACCCCGAGAAGTTCCCACTGGTGGCGCGTACCAGCACCTAAACACGCGGTCGAGTATGACGATCCGCGAGCGTCGCCGCTCGCACGCGCAGCTCACCGCGGACGTTAAACGTCGGCTTTCAGGCAGAGAAACGGTCAGCCTCGGGCCGGAAGTTGCCTTTCGGACACTGCCTGTCTGGTCGTGTCCAAACTATTACACTTACTGACCCAACCGGTAAATAGTGCGCATCGTTTTTCCCCCTCTCCCTCCGGGACAAGGGAACAATTGAAGCGGAGCAGAGGGTTGGGGTGAGGGAGTAACACCGGCAAAAGCCCCTCATCCTGTCCTTCTCCCGGAGGGAGAAGGGACTCAAGAGGTGTCGCAGTGCGCACTATTTAGCGTTCTCCTCAGTAAGTCTGGGATACGGCATTTACGACATTCACGATATTTACGACATTAACGATAGTCACGATAGTCACGGGTTCATCTCGTCACGTTCGTCATGCCGTCACGGCATCTTTCAGATGCGGTCGTTTTCCAGCGACTTCTCCAGCCGCTGCAGTATTTCCGCAACGTTCCACAGGTTCGGGTTGATTTCCAGCGCCCGCCGGAAATACTCGGCCGCCTTGCGGTAGTTGCCGCGTTCCAGCCAGAGCTGGCCGCAGCTTTCCAGCGTGCCGAAGTGATAGGGATTGAGCCGCAAGACGTGGTCGTAGTCGGCCAGCGCCCGTTCCTCATCGCCCATGAACTGGTAGGCATCGCCGCGGCGGTTCCACGCTTCGGCGAAATCGGGTTTCAGCGCGATCACCTGGTTGAACTTTTCCAGCGCCTGCGCCGGCTGGTCCTCGATCAGCAATTGAATTCCGGTCTGAAACATCGGATCGGCGGCCGGGTCGTCGGTGCGCATCCATATTCCCCACACCGCCTGCTCGGCCATGCCGCGGATCAATTCCTCCTCGTCCCAGAGCGCGGCAAGCAGCAGCGGAACATCTTCGGGGGTGCCGACTTCTGCCAGCCGGCCGTACGCCAGGCGGCGCTTGTCGATCTGGCCGCTCCTGGCCTGCTCGAGGGCCTGTGCGCGGGACAGCGGCCCCCAGTCGGCAGCCGGGGCGGAGAGGCAAAGGGAGGCGGCAAACAGCGCCGGCGCGATCCAAAAGCAAATACGCATCGAGATCTCCTTCCTGGGCCAACCTCCCCCGAAAGCAGCGCCAGTACTGCGAGTTTGGCGCCTTCATGGCGCCAACGCAATTGGAGTCCGGCGCACCATGCAACTGAGCACGCAGCCGATCACGCTCACGCGCAGTGCTCAGCGCCGGCGCGCATGAGTTGGGCGCGCTTGCTCAAACGCGTGTTCAATATCGATATCGAACACTGCCCGCGACTCGCGGGGCCGGCGATATCGTCACGCTTGGTGAAAAGGTGGGTCCGGCGATATAGTCACGTTTGATGAAAAGGTGGGTTTCAATTTCCTATTCGCCTATTCGCTTTCCTGTTCGCCCTGAAGGTGGTCACCATGACGAAGCTCGCAGCGTTCTCTCTCAAGACCTGGATCGACGAACACCGTCACCTCCTGAAGCCGCCGGTCGGCAATCAACTGGTCTGGAACAATCAGGAGTTCATGGTGATGATCGTGGGCGGTCCCAACCAACGCAAGGACTTCCACGTCAACCCCACGGAGGAGTTCTACCACCAGATCGAGGGCGACATCGTCCTCAAGATCATGCAGGACGGAAAGATCCACGACGTTTCCATTCGGCAGGGAGACGTGTTCCTGCTGCCCGCCAACATTCCGCACTCACCGCAGCGGCCGGCGAACACCATCGGCATGGTCGTCGAGTACAAACGCCCGGAGGGGAAGAAGGACCACATGCGCTTCTACTGCGACTCGTGCGGCGGTCTGCTCCACGATGACTCCTTCATCCTCGTGGATCTCGGTACGCAGTTGAAGCCCGTGATCGACAAGTTCTGGGCGGACGAGAAGCTGCGCACCTGCAAGAAGTGCGGCACCAAGCTGCAGCAGCCCGTCAAGGTGTAGGTAGACAACCTGAAGATCGATCTGCATACCCACATCCTGCCCGAGTCGTGGCCCGACCTCGTTGCGCGCTACGGGTATGGGGGCTTCGTGCAGCTCGAGCACCACGCGCCCGGGTGCGCGCGCATGCTCATCGACGGCAGGCCGTTTCGCGAGATCCAATCGAATTGCTGGGATCCGAAGCGCCGCCTCGAGGAGTGCGATGCCTGCGGGGTCGATGTCCAGGTGCTGTCGACCGTCCCGGTCATGTTCAGCTACTGGGCCAAGCCGGCGGATGGCCACGATCTGGCGCGCCTGCTCAACGACCACCTGGCGATGGTGGCCGCGCGCACGCCGCAGCGCTTCGTCGCCCTCGGGACGCTGCCGATGCAGGCTCCCGACTTCGCCTGCCGCGAGCTCGAACGATGCGTGCGCGAGCTCGGCTTTGCCGGGGTCCAGATCGGCACCCACGTGAACGGCTGGAACCTCGATCAACCCGAGCTGTTTCCGGTGTTCGAGCGGGCGCAGGCGCTGGGCGCCTCGGTCCTGGTACATCCCTGGGACGTGATGGGCAAGGAGCGCATGGAGCGCTACTTTCTCCAGTGGTTGGTGGGAATGCCCGCGGAAACCACTCTCGCCATCTGCTCCCTGATCTTCGGCGGTGTCTTCGACCGGCTGCCGAAGCTCAAGATCTGCTTCGCGCACGGCGGCGGCTCCTTCGCAGGCACCCTCGCGCGCATCGATGCCGGGTACCGCGCACGCCCCGATCTCTGCGGCGTGAACAACTGCAAGCGCCCGCGCGACTACCTGCGCTCGTTCTACGTCGACTCGCTGGTGCAGGATGCGCGGACGCTGCGGTTCCTCATCGAGCTCATGACGGTCGAACGTATCGCCCTCGGCAGCGACTATCCTTTCCCCCTCGGGGAGGAGCATCCGGGGCAGCTCATCGAGGCGATGCCGGAGTTGAGCGACGCGGACCGCGAACGGCTGCTCTCGGGCACCGCGCTCGAGTTCCTCGGGCTGCGCCGCGAGGCGTTCGCCAGCCGCGCGGGAGCGCGGTCATGACGGAGCCGAGAGGTCCGGCCGCGGCGCGGACCCCACGCTTCGAACCCGGGGAGGAACATGCGCTCGGACTCGACCGGCAGTGGGAGCCGCGTTCCTGCCGCGACCGCTTCCACATCCCGGTCACCGCGGCGGGTACGCCGGTGATCTATTTCTGCGGCCATTCCCTCGGGCTGCAGCCGAAGTCCGCCTCGGCCGGTGTCGCTCAGGAGCTCGACGACTGGCGCAAGCTCGCCGTGCACGCCCACTTCCACGGACGCACCCCCTGGTACTCCTATCACGAAGTTTTTCGGGAGATCGGCGCGCGCCTCGTGGGGGGACGAGCCGGGGAGGTGGTGATGATGAACAGCCTCACCACGAATCTGCACCTGATGATGGCGAGCTTCTATCGCCCGAAGCGCGAGCGACACAAGATCCTCATCGAAGACAGCGCCTTCCCGTCGGACGCCTACGCCGTGCAGTCCCAGGCGGCGCATCACGGCTACGACCCCGAGCAAACGGTCATTGTGGCGCGGCCGCGAACCGGGGAGGCGACGCTCCGCACCGAGGACCTCGAGGCGCTGATCGACGAGCGCGGGCGCGAGATCGCGGTCGTCCTGCTCAGCGGCGTGAACTACTTCACCGGCCAGGCGTTCGCCATGGATCGGATCACGGAACATGCCCATCGCCAGGGGTGCGTGGTGGGATTCGATCTCGCGCACGCCGCGGGCAACCTCGTGCTCGAGCTTCACGACTGGGAGATCGATTTCGCGGTCTGGTGCAGCTACAAGTATCTGAACGCGGGTCCGGGCGCCGTCGCCGGCTGCTTCGTGCACGAGCGCCACGGCAACGATCCGCGCACGCCGCGCCTCGCCGGGTGGTGGGGGAACGACCCCGATACGCGCTTCCAGATGCACCTCGCAGCGACCTTCCAGCCGCGGCTCGGCGCCGATGGCTGGCAGCTCTCGAACCCGCCGATCCTCGCGCTCGCACCGCTCCGCGCGTCCCTCGAGATCTTCGACGCCGCGGGAATCAAGGCACTGCGGGCGCGCTCGGAGATCCTGACGGGGTACATGGAGTTCCTGCTGCACCAGGTCGCCGGCGAACGCTTCGAGATCCTCACGCCGTGTGCCACGGAAGAGCGCGGCTGCCAGCTCTCCATCCGCGTGCGCCGTGCGGCGCCCGATCTAGTCCAGGCCCTCGAGCACGCCGGCGTGGTCTGCGATTTTCGCAAGCCCGACGTGCTGCGCGTGGCGCCCGTGCCGCTGTACAACACCTGTCACGAGATCTGGCGCTTCACCGAGATCCTGCGGGCGCATTAGGGAAGAACGACCGTGACCGAGGGGCATGCGGGTTGGAAGATCACCCTCGTTGGAGGCGGCCTCGCCGGTGCGCTGCTGGCGGTGCACCTCGCGCGCGCAGGCCACCGTGTCTCGATCTACGAGCGACGCGAGGACATCCGGAGCGCACGTTTCGTCAAGGGCCGCTCCATCAACCTCGCGCTCTCGACACGCGGGATTCATGCGCTGGCGGAGGCGGGGCTCGCGGACGAGGTGCTGCGCCAGGCGATCCCGATGCGAGGCCGCATGATCCACTCCGAGCGCGGCGAGCTGTCGTTCCAGCGCTACGGCAGGGACGACACCGAGGTCATCCACTCCGTGTCGCGCGCCGGCCTCAACAAGACCCTGCTGGACACGGCGGCCCGCGTTGCGGGTGTCACCCTCCACTTTCACGAGCGCTGCGTCGATGTCGATCCCGCTACCGGGAGCGTCGAGTTCGAGAACGCCGAGACCGGCGCGCGCACCCGGGTCGAGGGAGACTTCGTGATCGGCGCCGATGGCGCGTTCTCCGCGGTGCGGAACCGGCTGCAGCGACTCGACCGCTTCAGCTACTCCCAGATCTACGAGGCCTATGGCTACAAGGAGCTCACCATTCCCCCGGCTGCCGCCAGCGGGTTCCGCCTCGAGCAGCATGCGCTCCACATCTGGCCGCGGCGTTCTTTCATGATGATCGCGCTCCCGAACGCCGACGGGTCGTTTACGTGCACGCTTTTCTGGCCCATGGAAGGGGCGCATGGTTTCGCCAGCCTGCGCACCGAGGGCGAAGTGGTCGCGTATTTCGAGCGCTGGTTCGCGGATGCGGTACCCCTGATGCCGGCCCTGGCGCAGGACTACCTCGCCGCTCCGGCGAGCACCCTCGTCACCATCCGCTGCTGGCCCTGGAGCATCGCCGACAAGGTGGTGCTCATCGGGGACGCGTGTCATGCGGTGGTGCCGTTCTACGGTCAGGGGATGAACGCCGCATTCGAGGATGGCACGGTACTGGGGGCGTGCCTGCGGAGCTCGGGCGGCGACCTCCGGCGCGCGTTCGAGAGCTACGAGCGCGCGCGCAAGCCGAACGTCGACGCCCTCGCGGACCTCGCCCTCGAGAATTTCGTGGAGATGCGCGACCACGTCGCCTCGCGCAGCTTCCTACTCAAGAAGCGCCTGGAGAAGTGGCTGCACAAGCTCTTCCCAACGTGGTACATCCCGCTCTACACTCTGGTCACGTTCACCCGCACTCCGTACGCGGACGCGCAGGCTCGGGCGCGGGCCCAGGCGCGCGCTCTGCGGCTGATCCTGCTCGCGGTGCTGATGGCGATCCTGCTGCTCGCTGGTTTTGTTGGGGGCCCATGGCGCTGAACTACAGCAATTACCTGAAGCTCGACGAGCTGCTCTCGCTCCAGGAACCGCGCTCGAGTCCCCCGGAGCACGACGAGTATCTCTTCATCGTGATCCACCAGACCTACGAGCTGTGGTTCAAGCTCCTCATGATCGAACTGGAGCGGATCAAGGCGGCGTTCAGCGGCAATCGTCTCTGGGACGCGCTGCATACTTTCAAGCGCGTGCGCACCATCATGAAGACGCTGGTCGGGCAGGTGGACATCCTCGAGACCATGACCCCCATGTCGTTCACCAGTTTCCGCGACCGGCTCGACACCGCATCCGGGTTCCAGTCGGTGCAGTTCCGCGAACTCGAGTTCATGCTCGGGTACAAGAGACCGCAGATGATGAACTACCACGAGCCCGGGTCCCCAGCGCGGCATGCCCTCGAGCGACGGCTCGAAGAACGCTCGGTCGTCGACCACTTCTACGACTTCCTCGCACATCAGGGGGTGGAAGTTCCACGAAGCCTGCTCGAGCGCGACCCGCGCGAGGGCACGGTCGCCGACGCCGCGCTACAGGATGGACTGTTCCACCTCTACCAAACGCGCCCCGAGCTGGCGGGCCTGTTCGAGCTGATGACCGACTTCGACGAGGGGCTTCAGGAGTGGCGCTACCGGCACATCAAGCTCGTCGAGCGCACCATCGGTGCCAAGAAGGGCACCGGGGGTTCGCTCGGCGTGGAATTCCTGAAGAAGTCGCTCTTCGTTCCGCTGTTCCCGGATCTGTGGGCGATCCGCCACCGCTTGTGACACGCATGCTCCACAACATCACTCCAGCAATCACCACCGCGCTCGCGGGGGCGCCGTGAAGATCATCGCCGCAATCGTTGATCCCCCGGTGATTGCCAAGATCCTCACTCACCTTACTCAGGCGAACGCTAAATAGTGCGCACTGCGACACCTGTTGAGTCCCTTCTCCCTCCGGGAGAAGGACAGGATGAGGGGCCTTTTGCCGGTGTTATTCCCTCACCCCAACCCTCTGCTCCGCTTCACACCCCTTACGGGTGCATATGAGTGTTCCCTTGTCCCGGAGGGAGAGGGGGAAAAACGATGCGCACTATTTACCGGTTGGGTCAGTAACTTGCCT
>CAYNFN010000197.1:0-2142 GCA_964396485.1 uncultured Alcaligenaceae bacterium | reverse complement strand
CGGTGGAGGAAGCCAAGTCGCTGGGCGTACCGGTAATCGTTTCCGACATCGCGGTTCACCGCGAGCAGCAACCGCCGGGTGGCGCCTATTTTCCGCCCGACACCGCCGAAGCGGCTGCCGAGCTGATGCGGCAAGAGTGGGACGCAGACCGGTCCGAGGCAAGGCGCCAACTTGCCGCAGAGGCGCGTCGACAGCTTGCTCCCCGGCGCAACGAATTTGCCCGGCGTTTCGAGAGCTACGTCATGGAGTGCGTGGCGGAGGTTCAAAGTGCCGGTCGCTGATGCCGAGCCGCAGCCGGCCAAACCGGAAGCGCACGCGCGCCGGGACGGAGTTTGCGAAAGGGTGCCTTGCCCACCCGTACTGGTGCTGGGATTCAATCGGCCGGACACCACTCGGCGGGTGCTGGAATCGCTGCGCCCCGTCAGGCCGGGCGCGATTTTCTTTGCCGTGGATGGGCCGCGGGCAGACAGGCGGGGAGAGGTCGGACAGGTGGCGGCGGTACGCCGGCTCGCCGACACGATCGACTGGGATTGCGATGTTCGGACTCTTTTCAGGGAGGAGAATCTCGGCTGCAAGACAGCGGTCAGCGAGGAAATCACCTGGTTTTTCGACAATGTCGAAGCCGGAATAATTCTCGAAGATGATTGTGTCGCGCATCCGTCCTTCTTTCCCTTCGCGGCGGAATTGCTCGAGCGCTACCGGGACGACGAACGCGTCCTCATGATCTCCGGCGACAACTTTCAGTTCGGCTTGCGGCGCAGCGACGACAGCTATTATTTCTCACGCCATACGCATATCTGGGGCTGGGCGACCTGGCGCAGGGCCTGGCGTCTATACGATCACCGGATGTCGCGTTGGCCGGAATTGCGTGACCAGGGCTGGCTGCTCGACATGCTGAAGGACCGGGTCGCCGCAGACTACTGGGCGCAGGTTTTCGACGACACCTTCGCCGAACGTAATTCGTCGTGGGCCTACCGCTGGACATTCTCGGCGTGGGTCAACGGCGGACTGACGGTCCTGCCCGGCGTCAACCTGGTCTCCAACATCGGTTTCGGCGGACCGGCGACGCACAACCGCAATCGCGGCAACCGTCTGGCCGCATTGCCGACCGAGGCGATGCGTTTTCCACTGAGGCATCCTCTCGATGTGGTCCGGGACGAAAACGCAGACGAGATTACGCAGCGGACGATCTTCGTGCCCGCCCCCTGGTGGAAGAGGGCTTCGAAGGCAGTCCTGGCCTGGCACGGCCGCGGATAGAATCCTCTCTCGACGCTAAACAGTGAATCCACAAGGAGATCTTTCAAAATCGTCCGCCGCCGAACCGGCCCGCGCCGGGCGCAGGCTCTTGAACGTCGGCTGTGGATCGAATTTTCACTCCGACTGGCTCAATGTGGACGTGGTGCCGCCTTCCGCTTCGGTCATGGCGGTCGACGTACGCAAGGGCCTGCCTTTCACCGATGAAGTCTTCGATGCGGTGTATTGCTCCCATGTTCTGGAGCATTTGCCGCGACAGAAGGCCGCAAGCCTCCTGCGGCACATGCACAGGGTATTGCGCCCGGGCGGCGTGATCCGGGTCGTGGTTCCGGATCTGGAGTCATTGGCAAGGGAGTACTTGCGCCTGCTGGACCGGCTCAATCGTGAACCGGACGCGAGCGCGGCCGACTACGACTGGATCATGCTGGAGATTTACGACCAGGCGGTACGCGACCGCAGCGGAGGGGAAATGTCCGGGTTTCTGGCCGCCCCGGATTTGCCGAACCGGGAATTCGTGCTGTCCCGGATCGGCGCGGAAGCGGAGCGCGCATGGCAGGCGTCAAGCACGCCGCTTGCGACGCGCCTGCTGGACAGGATTCGCGCGCGAGGGCTGCGGTGGCTGATGCAAACCGTGCGCGTGCGTGTTACAGGCTTCCTGATCAGCCTATTGGGCGGGCGAACCGCGAGATCCGCATACCTGGAAGGTGTTTTCCGCCAATCCGGCGAGGTACACCGTTGGATGTACGATTCGTTCTCGCTCGGCCATGCATTGAAGGATGCGGGCTTTGTGAACGTGCGTCGTTGCACCGCATTCGAAAGCGCCGTCCCGGGATTTGCGTCGTATGCGCTGGACGTGGATGAAAGAAAGCGCATTCGCAAACCGGATTC
>CAYNFN010000196.1:0-7350 GCA_964396485.1 uncultured Alcaligenaceae bacterium | reverse complement strand
TTGCGGTACATCATGGTGGTGGGTTTCTGGAACACCTCCGCCAGAGAGATCGCCGGCATCTCCAGCGGGAAGCCGCCCGCCTGCCACACGCCGCGCTTGACTTCCTGCGCGCGCTCGCGCAGGTGCGAGTGGCAGTGGTTGACGTCACTCCAGGTATTAACGACCGCAATGACCGGTTTGCCCTTGTAGTCCTCGTGCGTGTAGCCCATTTGCAGGGCGCGCGAGCGGTGGCCGAAAGAGCGCAGGTCCTGGGCGCCGAACCAGCGCTGGCTGCGCAGGTCTTCCGGTTTTTTTCTCTTTGCCATGTGATTCCCTCGATTGCTGGTTTCCACAGCAGCGTACCTCAGCTACGCCTGGTGCGGAAGGCGAAAAAAAGAAACACCGGCGCTGGGCGCGAACCGTTTCCGGAGCGCTGCCCAGCAGTCATCCGCACCTGGCGCAACGCGCATCGCGGAACTTGATCAGAGCTTCCCTAGTTCTTTGGCTCCTGTTCGGATGACGCGATTTCCTTATCGACTCTTTGATGCATCGACTGCCACTGCTTTTCCTCCAGGACATAAAGTTCGCGAAACAGGCGCACCGCGTCCGCCCGCTGATTGCCGGCCGATTGCTCGCAAACCCTCATGAACGCCGCAGCGACGACGAGCGTCGGATCCCAGGTCTCCCGGACCCCGTCACGCAGAACCGCGACCAGATACTCGTGTTCGTCCCTCTTGCTCCAGCCCCTGGCTCGCGCCAGCAGGTTCACTTTCTCTTCGAGCGCCAGCCTTTGTTGCTGCTCGAACCCCTCGCCCTGTTTCATCATCCGATTCACTTCAGCCCGAAGCGGGTCGTCCGCCGCGAGCCGGCAGCCCGAGGGCGTGATTTCCTCGGCTCCGATCGAGAGGGCTGTGTAATGAAGCAGTGCAGCAGCGATGAATGCAAACGTTCCCGGACGACGAAGCATCAATCCCTCCTTGGCTATTCCTTCCCGGCGGGCCTGTTCAGCCGGCCCCCGATGCCTGCCGGTTGCGCAGATAGTCCGCCATGAACGAAGGCGCGATCCTGCTCAGTCGCTCGTCGCTGATCCGACCCGATCGGGTGATGTAACTGTAGACGAAATCGTGGGGTTGCAGCCGCATGTGTTCGGCCATGTGCTCGTACCACTCCTGGCTCGCATTGGCCGCCTTCACCAGCGTTTCCACGATCGGGCGGCGGCCGGCCTCGTAGCTCTCCAGCGCGTCGCGCACGCTGTGCGGGTGTGCTTCGAGCGCCTTGACCAGGGCAATGACGTCCTCCATCGCCAGCCGGGTTCCGGAGCCGATTGAGAAATGTACGGTGTGCAACGCATCGCCCACCAGCACCTTGTTGCCGGCCGACCAGCGGCGATTGTGCACGTTGGAAAAGTTGCGCCATACGGATTTGTTGGTAATCAGCGGATGGCCCCCCAGTTCGGGCGCGAACACCTTTTCGCAGCAAGCCCTGGTGGCCGCCTCGTCCATGCCGGCGAAGCCGGCCCGCTGCCAGGTCGCCGCGTCGACCTCGACCAGGAACGTGCTGCGGTCCGGCGCATAACGATAATGGTGGACGGTAAGCGCCCCGTGCGCGGTTTCGCGGAAAGTTTGCGTAAGGGTGCGATACGCCTTGTCGACCCCGTACCAGATGAACTTGTTGGAGCCGCTGAAAACGGTGGCGCCGAACTCGGCGGCGTGGCTGTTACGCACCACCGAATTGTCCCCGTCCGCGCCGATGATCAGGTCGGCGTCGGCAAAGGCGTCCAGAGAAAACAGCGTTGTTTCGAAGCGCGGCCCGATGCCGACGCTGCGCACCCGCTCCTGCAGCAACTGCAGCAGTTTCAAGCGGTCAATCGCGGTGAAGCCCACTCCGTCGATGGCAATCGTGATGCCGCGGTGAACGACCGTCAGGTCGTTCCATGCTTCCATGTGCGGGGTGATGCAGGCGTGCGTTTCCGGGTCGTCCTTCGCCAGGAATCCCAGCGCCTGCTCGGAAAACACCACCCCGAAGCCGAACGTAGCGTTGGCGGGGTTCTGCTCGACCAGATGAATGTCGGCTTCAGGCCGCGCGCGCTTCAGCAGATAGGCGCAGTACAAACCCGCCGGCCCGCCACCGATGATTGCGATTTTCACTGCGAGAGATTTCTTAGCGAAGCAAGCCGCAGGATCGCAACACTAACACGTTCATGCAATTAGCCAAGCCTGACCCTGCCTCCTCCCGACCTGGAGGTTAGACCTCCGCGGATTATCTGAACACAACATCTGCGTGATGAGTTTTCAGGGTTGGATCATATGCGGTTGGGAGGTCGGGAACCTTCGCAATGCCCTCTCTAAGCAACGTGTCGAGCGTGACGATGTGGAGCCATTCTTTAGGAACGTCGTAGAAATCCATAAGGTATTTCGCGGTCGAGGCTAGGATTAGATCCGCGATCTGCACATTTTTTCTATGCTTGTTAAAGATTTCGAAGAATCTGTCGACGCTGACGATGATGTCCCGGTTGGTAGAGATGTCGTGAACCCGTATATGGCGGTTGAACGCTCTTAACGTTCTTGTATCAACCCTCACAAACTCCGAAAGCCGCTTCTTCGCATGATTGAATTTGACGGAAGATCTGAACCACTTCTCTGTGTAGTACTTCTTCGCAAGGACTTTGAACGCCTCAGCGATGCAAACGTCCGGCACATATACCCGCGCATGACGATTGCTCAGCTGCCTGTCAATCTGTTCCCACCATTCATGGCACGAAGCAAGCCGCTCCCGTTCTTCAGCCGTGGGGGCGATGTTCTTTGGAATGAACTTGTTAACCAAGAAATTCGAATCGATAAGGTAATAGTTCTTCTCCGAAGCTGTGAGATCAGTGTCTATTTTCCGGACGCGGGCCACAGATCAGGGGCGATGAGGAGGTCTATTGTTCGGCGTAACCGGGCGCCGGCGCGCACTGCGCGACGGGAGCCAAACAGCAGCGCTGTTTGGCGCTCCGGTTGACGCCAGGGTTAGGCGCAGTCATATGAGGGTGTCCCAATCCTTCATCCGGTGTAGTCGATCCCAAAGGAGGTCGTTGATGATCCGCAACCCGGTGTGTGCATCGAGAACAGCGTATATGAAAAGGCTGACCGCAAAGAAGTGAAATGGGGCGGTGAGCAACGCGCTCAGTAGCTCGCGCTCACGCACGAATGCGTGTCCGCCGATGCCCACTGCCGCGTATTTGAGAATCGTGGCCAGCAGGAAGAAGATTGCAGCATGGAAAAACCTTTCTCCAGCGTAGTTAACACGATCCTTCACTTTCTCGGCTAGATCGACGGATGCCGACATTGCAAAGCAGAGGCCGGCAAGAACGGCGGTTATCCCGAGGGCGACGTTGATGATGTCAGTGGTGTCTTCTGCGAAGTTCGCGAGAACAGTTACGGCATACACGGCCCCGACGAATAAACCCACGACGACGGGCGTCTTTCGGAGGATAGCCATCACCGTGTTGCGCATCATTGATGCTTCCGCGCTTAACGTTGTGGTCACCGGCGCCCGGCCCGCTGACCGGGCGTGCGGTGCACTACATGGTTAGCCGCTTTCCGACCGCGCCTTGACTTGCGGCGATAGCTGTGTCGCAGGCCCAAGAACATTTCTTTTTGCTTTTGGCCGTTGACATAGCGAGTCCAATAAAAGCCAAGCTCTGTTGAGGAGGCTCGACTGTCAGAATCGTTTCCTACCTTGGGCGCTGCGCCTTTGCGCTGCAGTCGGTGAAGTGCCGACTTAACCGAAAGCTTCACTAGATCCCAAGTTAATCCTTGAACAATTCCCTCCCACATGACCAGTCCAAGTGCGACAAGCCATGGCTCCGGAGGAGCAAGCTTGTGTTTTACCTTACGACCAGCTCTGCGATCGTCAGCCTCTACTACCGGATAAAGTACGTCGAAAAGAATTGCATCCGACACCGGATGATCTATCCGATAGTACCGAAATTGCCCTTTGCGCGGAGGCAAGGGAATTGTGTGGTCCGGTTGGCCTGGTCGAAAGCCGACAGAGATTTCCATTGATGTAGGATCTAGACGGATGTATCGCATGTCGAGCGGTTGGCGAGCGGCTAACGAGGCTGTCGAAAAAGCCCTAAAACAACCATGATTGATGGTCCAACGAAACAACCTCGATTTTTTTGGTGCCTGAGAATGTTGCCTCTGCCACGCTCGACGATGCGTTCTGTGAGGCGATCGCCGTGCAGTCGATCGTTGATGTCCAATCTTATCGAATCGCGGCTCATATCGCGTCCAAGTCTTGTGTCGATCGACTTCGGACTTTTTCTACAGCTTCAACGTACGTCGTGAGCCGCGTGCCGCTTGCGGCACGTCGGCCTCCACGGCGTGGTTGGGTGGCAAGGCACCACAGTCATAGGTCGTCGGGCGTCAACCCGGTGCGCTTCGCGATACGGGCAAGCATTCGCGGACCGATTTCTTCGCTGTCGTGGAATGCGAAGACCACATCGGACCAGTCGGGGCGGGAGAGAGTCTTGTGTGAACCGGATTGACGTTTAAGCGTCCAGCCAATTCGGTAGAGAGCGGAAAGTACCTGTCGGGCCTTGGACGAAGGCCAAGACGTCATGCAGCCGCGATCCCGATAGAGATGGGCTGCGGCTTGGCCTCGTTGTTCTCAAGACGCTCGGCGAGAACGCGCAGGGCGAGTACTTCTGCTTTCGCCATGGCTTCGTCGGCAGTGGCTCCATAGGCGAGAACTCCAGGGAGCTCAGGTACTTCGGCGAGCCAGCGCCCGTCTTCTTCGCGTTCGTGCTCAATCGTGAATTTCATGTGTCACCTCGACGTTTGCGCACATTTTACGCCCGTTTCTTTTTTGCCACCCAAGTAGAAATAGACCTCAATCGACGCAGTGGAAAGCGTCAATTGACGGATAAAGTACCGTCGAGTTTCCGTCAACACTTATTTCTTCCTCGGGTAATCGGAAGGATTGACATAATTCATTCCGGACGGGCCGATGGCGAAGATCTGCCGCACGACCGGCTCGTCCTTGGTGAGTGAGTAGTGCGGCATGCGTCGAGGCTCCGTTTTCCCCTCCCAAAAGATCGTGACAAGTGACGTGTGACGCGTTAGGGGGTATTCCAGGTCAAAAGCTCAGTTCGTGCCCTGTCTTCTTTGCGGACTTCGCGTACCCCTCAAGGGGGTATTGAAATGAATCCTCTGTGTCCTCTGCGTCAACGCTTCTAATGCCGGCCATCGGCCGGCTAACTCGTCACCCGTCACCCGTCACTTGTCACTACTTTTTCTTGTGAAACTCCGACCAGGCCTTTTCGTAGCTTGCGTGCAGCGCCTTCCAGGCATTCTCGGCACCTTTGCTGACTTCCTGCCACGCTGCGTGGCTGGCTTCACGAGTTTCGTTCAGGCGTTTGACGGTGTCGTCGCGCTGTTTTTCCAGCGCCTTGATCTGCGCTTCGTACTGCGCCTTGACGTGGGTCTGTGCCTTCTGCACTTCTGCTCCCCAGTCGGCGAGTTTGGCGTTCCATTCGTCTATCTGCTTCTTCATCTTCTGCACATACTCGTCCCGGTTCATCATGGCTTCCCTCCTGACGATTTGAGTGTCTCTACTTACTTGTATAGAACAGGATGATTGGTTCCGCGAGCTGCTCCGAAGTCAGAGCGCTGCATGCCTACCGAAGTTTAATCGCGTCGGCCAAGCCCGCGGCCCCTCGTCCGATAGCCATGTTCGACCTCGGACCGCCGGGTGTCAACGCGCGCTCGGTTCCACGTCGAGATTAAGTCTGAGGGATGCGCTGCCGGGCAAGAGGAGAACTTTGAGCGTGACGGCTTGCATGATCTTTTCGAAGCCGTCTTCCGATTGAGAAACGGTGTAATGTGGTGCGGCGCTGATTGTGACCGCCCGATCGGCGGTCAGTGTGACCTTTCCTCCGAGCACGCCGTCTTCGAGTATCAGCGAGGTGACGCCTTCCCAGTTGAACGCCTGTCCGAAGCCTCCGGGCACTTCGCCGTTCACGACATAGCGGCCGAGGAAGCCGTCGCAGCTTGGCATGGCCAGGTTGATCTCGGTCTCAAAGCCCGCCGATTCGCGTTTCAGCCGGTACTCGACGGTCAGCGCGTTGCCTTTGACCGAGATCTTTTTGGTCAAACCGGGTCCGGCCAGTTCGACGGCGTTCGCGCTCACTTCGCGCAGTGCGTAGCGAATCGGTTGCGGCTGATCGTTGATCCGGTCGAGGAACATCGCGCGGGGGTGTGCGTCCGGAGTCAGGTCCTCCGGAGAAACCGGATGCTTGAAGTTGACGCGGTCGTGAGCGGAGGCAATGCCGTCTCCGGAATGACCGCCTTCGCCGCCCTCGCGGATCTTGCGGTAGTAATGTTCCGTACGGCGCGCCAGCGTGTCGCCGAAGTTCTGGCGCAGCGCGTAGAAATCCAGCTCGTGGATCGCGCCGAGGCCGTCATCGCGGACCACCGCCTGCAGCTTGCCGCTGTTCAGGAAGATCTCGTCGTGGCCGTCTAGATCCAGGTCGAACACCGTTTCCTTGCGCGGGGATGCCTTGTCGAGCAGTGCCTCGAGCTCGACGATCGCGCTCCACACCGAACGGCGCAGGTGCGGCAGATAAATTCCGCCGAACAGGCCGTGCCAGTAGGGGTCGTTCGACTGCGTCAGGTGCAGGAGCTCGCGCATGCGCGGCGTCGCCTTTCGGCCCAGTGCGGCGACGCGGCCGGAAACCTGCAGCATGCGCTTGTGCATCCAGTTGGACTCGGCGTAGCGCGAGATGAAGTTGCGCCAGATGCCGCCGCGCAGGAACGGCTTGCTGCTGTCGTAGCGGTTCTGGTCCTTCTCCTGTTTCACCAGCGCGGCGAATGCGTCCGCCCTGTCCGCGTCCAGCGTCCACTCGTTCATCTCGATGTACGAGGTGGAGGGCAGGTACACCACGCCACGCGTGCGCTGCTGTTTTTCGAAGTCGCGGTAGAGCATCGGCTCGATCAGCGGCGAGGCCAGCACACCCTCGATGAACAGCTTCAGCCACTCCTTCTCGTACACCCATTGGTAGGTCTCGGGCCAGATGCCGAGCTTCTCGATGTCGTCGAAGTAGATCGCTGCTGCCGCGCCGTCTTCGGTGGCGCACGATTCCAGATACTGGATTGCCTCGGGGGCGGTGGAAAATGGTATCCGGTAGCGCAGCGCCTCGGAGATCGGGAACAGATCGAGGCGGATGCCGCCTTCCTCAGTGCTGAAGTAGCCGGTCAGCTCGGCGAAATTCTTACCGGCGCAGAGGAAATGGTAGTCATCCACGGTGACGTAGCGGATGCCGGAGTCGGCGAGCGACGGGCCGACCCCCGATTCCCACACCCGCTCGGTGAGCCAGGCGCCGCTCGG
>CAYNFN010000195.1:0-7642 GCA_964396485.1 uncultured Alcaligenaceae bacterium | reverse complement strand
CCGCGCCAGGCGCTCGATCGCGCTCTCGCGCATGTAACCCATGCCGCCATGGAACTGCTGGCAGGTGTAGAGCACGTCGTTCACCAGTTCGCCGGTCAGGGCTTTCAGCATCGACACTTCGCGCACGCAGTCGCGCCGCTGCGCCGCCAGCCAACCGCAGTGGTAGAGAAACTGGCGCGCCGCGTGTGTCTTGGCTTCCAGCATCGCCAGGCGCTGGCGGATCACCTGCTTGTCGAACAGCACTCCTCCGAAGGCTTTGCGGCTCTTGACGTACTCGACGGTCAGACGTAACGCCGTCAGCGCGTGGCCGACCGCAATGGCGGCGCCGGCGATGCGCTCGGTCTGGAAATTCTTCATCACCGCGTAGAAGCCGGCATTCTCTTCCCCAAGAAGATTCTCCGCCGGCACGCGGCAGTCCTCGAACACCAGTTCCGCGGTGTCGGAGCATAGCCAGCCGGTCTTCTTCAGCGCGCGGCCGACGCGGAACCCCGGCGCGCCTTTCTCGACGATGAACATCGAGATGCCGCGTGAGCCCTTGGCTTCGGCGTCGGTGCGCGCCGCGACGAAGTAGAGATTCGCGTGCACGCCGTTGGTGATGAACATTTTGGCGCCGTTCAGCACCCAGTGGTTGCCGTCGCGTCGCGCCCGGGTGCGGATTGCCGCAACGTCGGATCCGGCGTCCGGCTCGGTGACCGCGACCGCGGTGATGCGCTCTCCGCGAATGATCCCGGGCAGGTACTTGTCGAGCTGCTCCCTGGAGCCTGCGTTCACCAGATGCGGCGAGGCCATGTCGGTGTGTACCAGGACGGTCGCCGCGAAACCGCCGAAGGTAGTGCGCGAAACCGCTTCGGCGAACACCAGCGCGGTCAGCGCGTCGGCCTCCGCGCCGCCGTACTCGGCCGGATAGGTGATGCCGAAGAACCCCAGCTCGCCCATCTTGCGCAGAACCTCGCGCGGGACAAAGCCCTGCTCCTCCCATGCCTCCCCATGCGGCTCGACTTCTTTCGCCAGAAACCGCGCGACTTGGTCGCGCAGGGCGACATGCTCCTCGGTGAGGTAAATCGACTCCATGCCGCTGTGAGGGAAACGCGCGTCCATGGTCTACATTCGGAATACGCCGAAGCGCGATTCCTCGATCGGCGCGTTGAGCGCCGCGGAGATTCCCAATCCCAGTACCATGCGAGTGTCGGCAGGATCGATCACGCCGTCGTCCCACAGCCGCGCGCTGGCGTAGTACGGATGCCCCTGGGTCTCGTACTGCGTGCGGATCGGCGCCTTGAACGCTTCTTCTTCTTCCCGACTCCACGACTTGCCGGACTTCTCCAGGCCATCGCGCTTGACCTGCGCCAGCACGGCTGCCGCCTGCTCGCCGCCCATCACCGAGATGCGCGCGTTCGGCCACATCCACAGGAAACGCGGGCTGAAGGCGCGGCCGCACATGCCGTAGTTGCCGGCGCCGAAGCTGCCACCGATGATCACCGTGAACTTCGGCACGCGCGCACAGGACACGGCAGTCACCAGTTTGGCGCCGTCCTTGGCGATGCCGCCGGCCTCGTACTTCTTGCCCACCATGAAGCCGGTGATGTTCTGCAGGAACACCAGCGGGATGCGGCGCTGCGCGCACAGCTCGATGAAATGTGCGCCCTTCATTGCTGATTCGGAAAACAGGATGCCGTTGTTGGCAAGGATTCCGACCGGGTAGCCGAAAATGTGCGCGAAGCCGCACACCAGTGTGGTGCCGTAGAGCGGCTTGAATTCGTCCAGTTCGCTGCCGTCCACGATCCGGACAATCACCTCGCGCACATCGAACGGTTTGCGTGCATCGGTGGGCACCACGCCGTGCAGTTCGGCCACTTCGTAAAGCGGCTCGCGCGGCTCGCGGATCTCGAGCGCGATCTCCTTTCGCATATTAAGGTGCGAAACGATGCGGCGCGCCAGCTCCAGTGCATGCGGGTCGTTGAGCGCGTAATGGTCCGCGACGCCGGAGGTGCGGGCATGCACGTCCGCGCCGCCCAATTCTTCCGCGCTTACCACTTCGCCGGTCGCGGCCTTGACCAGCGGCGGCCCGGCCAGAAAGATAGTGCCCTGGTTCCTGACGATGATCGCTTCGTCCGCCATCGCCGGTACGTAGGCACCGCCCGCGGTGCATGAACCCATCACCACCGCGATCTGCGGAATCCCGGCCGCCGACATGTTCGCCTGGTTGTAGAAGATCCGCCCGAAATGATCGCGGTCCGGGAACACTTCGTCCCAGGTGGGCAGGTTCGCACCGCCGGAATCGACAAGGTAGATGCACGGCAACCGGTTCTGCTGCGCGATCTCCTGCGCCCGCAAGTGCTTCTTCACCGTCATCGGAAAATAGGTGCCGCCCTTCACCGTGGCGTCGTTGGCAACGATGACGCACTCCCGCCCCGCTACCCGCCCCACGCCGGTAATGATGCCGGCGGCCGGTACCGCGCCGTCGTACATGTTCCACGCGGCAAGTTGCGACAGCTCCAGAAACGGCGAGCCGACATCGAGCAATTGCCGGATGCGGCTGCGCGGCAGCAGCTTGCCGCGGCTGATGTGTTTTTCCCGCGCCGCCTCGCCGCCACCCTGGCTGATGAGCCCGACCTTGGCGCTCAGGTCGGCCACCAGCGCCTCCATCGCCTCCTGACTGGCTTTGAAATCAGGAGCGCGCGGATTGAGCTTGCTGCGGATCGCCGTCATGACGGTGACTTCCTGTCCGGAATCGGGTGGCCGGGGAGGAGTTGATACGGATGTTTCCAGCGCGGCAAGGCGCGGATGCGCGCAAGCCAGTCGCGGATGTTCGGATGCCGGTTCCAGTCGATGTCGATCTCGTCGTCGAAGAACAGGTAGGCGCAAATCGACAGGTCGGCGATGGTCGGCCGTTCGCCGACCACGAAGCTGCGGCCGGCAAGGTGCGCATCCAGTAACTTCCAGGCGCTTTCCGAACGCTTGCGGAAATTTTCGACAACGGCCTTGTCGGTGTCCGGCGCGAACTGGCGCAGGAAACGGTAGGTCGCCGTATAGCTGGTGAGCTTGTGGTTGTCCCAGAACAACCAGCGCAGGACTTCGCGGCGTTCCGCGTCGTCCTGCCAGCCGAACTGCCCGAACTGCTCTATCAGGTAATCGAGAATGACGGCGGACTGGCTCATGCGCTTGCCGCGGTGCTCGAGCACCGGCGCTTCGCCCATGACATTGATCTCGCGGTACGCCGGTGTCCGCGTTTCGCCGTTAAAAAAATCCACGAAGCGCGGCGTCCAGTCGGCCCCGGCGAGTTCAAGGTACAGCGCGGGCTTGTACGAGTTGCCGGACTGCGCAAAGCCGTAGAGCACATATTCCGACACGGGATCACCACCCGCCTGTCTGGAGCCACCGGTCGACATGCTCAAGGCGATCACTGCCCCAGAATGGTTCGCCGTCGACGATGACGAAGGGCGAGCCGAACACGCCTTTCTGAATTGCCGTGTCTACTTCGGCCCTGAGTCGTTCCTTCATCTGCGGATCCTGGGTCGCCGCAAGCAGCGTTTCACGATCCACGGCGAGCGAGGACACTACATCGGCCGCCACTTCCGGGCTGGAGATGTCGCGGTCCTCGACAAAGTAGGCGTGAAACAACGCCAGTATCGCGGCCTCCTGCTTGGCGGGAGCGTGCGATTCCATCCAGTAAATGATGCGAGAAGGGGCCTGGCTCGGTATCGGGAACTTGGTCGGCAGTTTGTAGGGAATTTTCCACAGCCGCGATACCCTCTCCGTGTCGCGCCTGCTGTAATCGCCCTTGAGCGGCTGCGAAGGCAGCGGCCCCATGCCAGTCACCTTGAAGACCGCGCCGAGCAGCATCGGCCTCCACTCCACCGTACGCCCATGCTTGCCGGCAAGCGCCGAGATCCTGGTCGCGCCGAAGTAACCGTAGGGAGAAGAAAAGTCGAAGTAAAACTGGATCGGATTAGCCATTCTTAACTCCCCAGATTCAATTCAACACCCAACGCAGAGGCCAATTCAACACCCAACGCTAAGGTCAAACCAACACCCAACGCAGATACCCGACGTGCTACGCACGTAGGGTATGTGCGTTGGGTGTAGAGATGTATGTACTCTGTGCCTCTGCGTTGAGGTTTAGAGTAGTTCAACAGCCATGGCGGTGGCTTCGCCGCCGCCGATGCAGAGCGACGCGACGCCGCGCTTGCCGCCGTGCTTGCGCAGCGCGCCGATCAACGTGACGAGAATCCGCGCGCCCGAGGCACCGATCGGATGTCCGAGCGCGCAGGCGCCGCCATGGACGTTCACCTTCTCGTGCGGCAGCTTGTGCTCTTTCATTGCCGCCATCGTCACCACCGCGAACGCTTCATTGATCTCGTACAGATCGACCTGGTCCGCGCTCCAGCCGGTCTTGTCGAGCAGTTTCCTGATCGCGCCGACCGGCGCCGTGGTGAACCAGCCCGGTTCCTGGGCGTGCGTCGAATGACCGGCGATGGTTGCGAGCGGCTTGAGGCCGAGCCTGTCGGCGGTCGAGCGTCGCATCATCACCAGTGCCGCGGCACCGTCTGAAATGGAACTCGAATTCGCCGCAGTCACCGTACCGTCCTTCCTGAACGCGGGTTTGAGCAGCGGAATCTTGTCGAAGTTGGCTTTGAACGGCGTTTCGTCGTGCTCCACGAAGCGCTCATCCTTGCCGGCCTTGATCGCCATCGGCACGGTTTCCCATGCGAACGAACCGTCCTTGTTGGCCTTCTGAGCGCGCTCGAGCGACGCAACGGCGAACTTGTCCTGATCTTCCCGGCTGAACTGGTACTTCCCTGCGCAGTCTTCGGCAAAGCTTCCCATCAGCCGGCCTTTGTCATAGGCGTCTTCAAGTCCGTCCAGGAACATGTGGTCAAGCACCTGCTGATGCCCCATGCGGTAGCCCGAGCGTGCCTTCGGCAACAGATAGGGCGCGTTGCTCATGCTCTCCATCCCGCCCGCGACCATGACGTCGTTGCTGCCGGCAACGAGCAGATCGTGCGCGAACATCGCCGCTTTCATCCCCGAGCCGCACATCTTGTTCACGGTGGTGCAACCTGCCGACAGCGGCAGATCGGCGCCGAGTGAGGCCTGGCGAGCCGGCGCCTGCCCCTGTCCGGCCGGCAGCACGCAGCCCATGATCACTTCCTGCACCTGCTCTGGCTTGACGCCGGCGCGTTCGATGGCGGCGCGAATCGCCGCCGCGCCGAGCTGCGGAGCCGCGAAGTCCTTCAGTTCACCCTGCAACGCCCCCAGCGGCGTGCGCGCAGCGGAAACAATGACAATCGGATCGTTAGCCATGACAACCTCCAATTAACCAAATTCACTATTCATTTTGTTTCGTCGAAAAGCTCGCGGCCGATCAGCATCCGCCTGATCTCCGATGTGCCGGCGCCGATCTCGTAAAGTTTCGCATCGCGCCACAGCCTGCCGGTCGCGTACTCGTTGACATAGCCGTTGCCGCCCAGCGCCTGGATCGCTTCTCCAGCCATCCAGGTGGCCTTTTCCGCGGCGTAGAGTATGGCGCCGGCGGCGTCCTTGCGTGTGGTCTCGCCGCGATCACAGGCCCTGCCCACCGCATACACATAGGCCTTGCAGGCGTTCATCGTGGTGTACATGTCGGCGATCTTGCCCTGCATCAACTGGAACTCGCCGATCGGCTGGCCGAACTGTTCGCGCTCGTGCACGTACGGCATCACCACGTCCATGCAGGCTTGCATGATGCCCAGCGGTCCGCCGGCGAGCACCGCGCGCTCGTAGTCGAGCCCGCTCATCAGTACCTGAACGCCGCGGTTTACTTCGCCCAGCACGTTCTCCGCCGGCACTTCGCAGTCCCGGAACACCAGCTCGCAAGTGTTGGAGCCGCGCATTCCAAGCTTGTCGAGTTTCTGCGCGGTGGAGAAACCCTTGTAGCTTTTTTCGACGATGAAGGCGGTTATTCCCTTCGGCCCGGCATTCACGTCGGTCCTGGCGTACACCACCAGCACGTTCGCGTCCGGCCCGTTGGTGATCCACATCTTGTTGCCGTTGAGGATGTAGCGTTCACCCTTCTTTTCGGCGCGCAGCTTCATGCTCACCACGTCGGAGCCGGAATTCGGCTCGCTCATCGCCAGCGCGCCGACGTGTTCGCCGGAAATCAGCTTCGGCAGGTACTTGCGCTTCTGCGCCTCGTTCCCGTTGCGGCGGATCTGGTTCACCGCCAGGTTCGAATGCGCGCCATAGGACAGCCCGACCGAGCCCGAGGCGCGGGAGATCTCTTCCATCGCCACTACGTGCGCGAGATAGCCCATGTTGGTGCCGCCATATTCCTCTTCGACGGTGACGCCGAGCAGCCCGAGACCGCCGAGCTTGCGCCACAGGTCCATCGGGAATTCGTTGTTGTGGTCGATCTCTGCGGCACGCGGGGCAATCTCCCTGGAAGCGAAGTTCTGCACGGTGTCGCGCAGCATGTCGATGTCTTCGCCGAGTCCGAAGTTGAGCGTCGGGTAGCTCTTGAGAAAGGTTTCGGGTTTCATTGGTCGGGCCTCCCGTGCATCGTCATCAGGGTGAATGCCGCGTAACCGCCTGCCGAGTCTGCGATGGTACCGATGATGCCGCCATGGTAGTAGCCGTGCTGCTGGGATAGTTCGGGCTTGAAAGGCAGCTGGATTTCGCACTCGCCAGGCTCGAGTCGTACCAACTGCGCGCCAATCAGCGCCATGATTCTCTGGCGATCGAAACTTTCCCGCACCCGATCGGCGAAGTCGGGATCCTTCGGCTCAAACCCGCTCAAGCGTGCTCTCCATTCCGGCAGACTGTAATTGACGTTTACGTTAACGTCAACCACAGGCCATAGTATTGCATCAAAATCGTTTTAAATCAGGTCATTAACTCTAATGGTCGGCGCGTCGGCCAGTCCGGCGATGTCCCGTCCCGAGCGCTTGCCTCGTTGCAAGCCGGTAGCGATTTTGTACACTACAAGTCCATACAATCAGGACTTTGCGTTGATCGCCGGTTTGCCGCCGCTACCCCGGTCCGGCTTCTTGCCTTTCCCGGCCAGAAAATCACGGCACTGTTTCTCGAACGCGGCAATTTCGCCCAGTACCGCCTCGATGTCCTCCCGCTGCTGATCGAGGATGGCTCGCCGCCGTTCCAGCACTTCGAGGAAGCGTTCGACCTGGACCTGTTCGTCCTTGGCGGCGTCGTACAGGTCGATCAGCTCGCGGATTTCGGACAGCGAGAGCCCGAGGCGCTTGCCGCGCAGGGTAAGCTTGAGGCGAACCTTGTCGCGGTGGCCGTAAACCCGGTTGCGTCCGGCGCGGCTTGGGGCGAGCAGGCCCTGGTCTTCGTAGAAGCGGATCGCCCGCGTCGTCAGACCGAATTCCCGGGCAAGTTCGGTAATGGTGTACGTAGAGTCCCCCATGCGCGACGCAGTTTACGTAAACGTAAAGTAGAATCCAACTATACCGTGGCACGCCTCCGCGCCAACACTTCCGAACACTCCACACATGCAGACACCCGCTCGCGCGGCGCGCCTTGAAGCGCCGGCACCGCTAGCGTTCCCATTCCCGGATCCGCCCCCTGGAGGAACCGTGCGCGAGATCGCCCCCGGCGTGTTCTGGCTGCGCATGCCGCTGCCGTTCGCGCTCGATCACATCAA
>CAYNFN010000194.1:0-11537 GCA_964396485.1 uncultured Alcaligenaceae bacterium | reverse complement strand
CACGTTGGGCGCCATGACGGCCACCGTGTCACCGACGCCGACGCCGCGCCGGGCCAGCGCCGAAGCCAGCCTGCGGCAGCGTTGGTAGGTTTGCGCCCAGGTCAGGCGCCGCTCGCCGTGGATGACCGCGGCGCGCTGCGGATAGACCTCCGCCGCCCGCGCCAGAAATGACAGCGGTGACAGTGCAACATGATTGGCCGGGTTTCGATCCAGGCCGGTGCGGTAAGGATTGATGTGACTCAAGGCTGCTCCGGAAATCTGAAAAATTCAGGGCGCCGGGTTTTGCAACCGCGTCCAGCTGCGGCGTTCCGGCGGGACCACCCAATAATAAGGGATTGCATCGAATCCACGGTCTGGGGAAGCGCCGGCAAAACCTCGAAAACTGTGGAAGATTGTTCGCAAAGAGCTTGACACAAGTGAAGAAATTTACACCCGGCGCTTGCCGGATCGGCATCGAATGGTGATAAGATTATCGTCCCCGGAAGCATGTGCCCGGCAAGGAAGCCCGTTTGAAGCCGACAACGCAGGTGATGTCCGATGATGCCTGAGCGTGCCAACCGCACGTTCGTTTGCAGCGTGCTGTTCCTGGACATCGCCGAATACTCGAAGAAGCCGGTGTCGGAGCAGATACAACTCAAGGATCAGTTCAACGCACTGATCGCCGAGGCCATCCGCGACATCGCGCCGAACGACCGCATCATTCTGGATACCGGCGATGGGGTTGCCATCAGTTTCCTCGGCGACCACGAGGACGCGTTGTTCGTGGCGATGAGCCTGCGCGAGTCGTTTGCGCCCAGGCCCAACGAACCACCAAGACTTCCGGCCCGCATCGGCATCAACCTCGGCCCGGTCCGGCTGGTCCTGGATCTCAACGGGCAGCCCAATATCATCGGCGACGGCATCAACGTCGCGCAACGCGTCATGGTGTTTGCGCTGCCGGGGCAGATTCTGGTGTCGCGCTCCTACTTCGAAATGGTGTCGCACATTTCCGAGGGCTACGCCAAGCTGTTCCGCAACGAGGGTTCGCACACCGACAAGAACGTGCGCGAGCACGAGATCTACAGCGTCGGCTACACCAACGCCGTTGACACCGTCATACGTTCTCCGGCCGAGCGCGCTCAGGTTTCGTCCCGCGAGGGCATGCGCCAGCAGGCCACCACAACCATGGCCACGGCAACCGGCGACTGGCTTGCCATCATCGAGCCCTGGCTGAACAACAGGACCATTGCCTACGGCACCGCAACATTGTCGGTGGGCGCGTTCGCGTTGGCGGTCCTGCTCAACTTTCTCGGCCAGGGCGACCTGCCGGCGGCCCCGGCGAATCACGAAGCCCAGACAGCGCAGAAGAACTCCCAGGCCGCCGGCAAAGCCGAGGCACCTGAGGTGTCCGGATTCCCCAAGTTGGCGGAGAAGAAACCCACCGCCGCCAAGTCCGCCGTCAAGCCCGCTGCCAGGGAGGAAGCCCGGGAGAAAAAATCACCTCCGTTGGCCTTCTTGTCCGCTGACGAGGAACCCAAGGCAGCCACCAAGCCGACCGGCACCGGCGTCATCGAGCTGGCGATCGCGCCATGGGGGGAAGTTTACGTGGACGGCGACCGCGTCGGAGTCAGTCCGCCGGTAAACGAATTGGAAGTCGCGCCGGGCAAACGCAAGATCGAAATCCGCAATGGCAGTTTCCCGGTTTACACTGAGGTAGTCGAGGTAAAAGCGGACCAGAAAGTGCGCATCAAGCATAAGTTCAACTAGAACAGCACGAAACCATGCCCACGATCCGACTTGCACTGCTCCTGATTCTGGCCGCGAATCTTGCAGCCGGCTGCGCGGCCAGTTCGTGGCGGGACGTTTTCCTTGCGAGGACGGGCGGCGAGAGCTACCTCGAGGAAGGCATCCGCAACTACGATGAGGGAAATTACCGGACATCCGCCCGGCGGCTGCAGTACGCGCTGGAAGAAGGCCTGACGCGCCCTGACCGCGTCACGGCGCACAAGTACCTGGCATTCATCGCCTGCGTGTCGGGCCAACAGCTTACCTGCCACGAGGAGTTCGGCATCGCACTGGAGCTCGACCCATCGTTCGAACTTGACGCCGCGGAAGCCGGACACCCGATTTGGGGGCCGGTTTACAAGAGCGTGAAGGCAAACCAAAAGTGATGGATTTCGCCCGATGACTCGGAATAGCTCTATCGCCTCGCTGGGCCGCTACGAAATCCTGGCCGAACTCGGCCACGGTGCGATGGGTGTGGTCTACAAGGCGCGCGACCCGATGCTTGATCGCGTGGTCGCGATCAAGACGGTGAACCTGGCCCTGCCAAAAGATGAACGGGTGGAGTACGAAGCGCGCTTCTACCAGGAGGCCAAGGCCGCCGGCGGTCTGTCCCACCGCAACATCGTCACCATCTACGACATCGGCCACAGCGAACGCATCGCATACATGGCGATGGAGTTTCTCGAGGGCGATGAACTGCGCGACCTGTTGCAGGCGCGCGCGCCGATTGCTCTTTCACGCGCACTTGACATCGGCGCTCAGGTCGCCGAAGGCCTGCAGTACGCCCATGAACGCCAGATCATCCATCGCGACATCAAGCCGGGAAACATCATGGTGCTGCATGACGGACTGGTGAAAATCACGGACTTCGGCATCGCGCGCATGCGCAATAACGAAGTGAAGACCATGACCGGCATGATCCTGGGTTCTCCCAAATACATGTCGCCGGAACAGGTGTCGGGCAAGCGCGCGGATACCCGGTCCGACATCTTTTCCCTGGGAGTGGTGATTTACGAGATGCTCACCGGCACTTCGCCTTTCATCGCCGACAACATCCACGGCGTGATGTATCAGACCATGAACTTCAATCCGCCGGCACCGAAAACGCTCAATCCCGACCTTCCGGAGGTGCTGAATTTCATCGTCACTAAAGCCCTGGCGAAGAATCTCGACGACCGTTACCAGAAGGCCAAGGATCTCGCTCACGATCTGCGCGAGGCCATGTCGACACTGACCGGCGCATCTGCAGCGCCGGAAATGGTCGCAGGTCCGCTCGATAACGGGCCTTTCGTGCTGCCCAAATCTCCGCTCACCCGCCACCAGGACAAGGCAACGCGCGTTCTCGGTGCAGCAGGCGCAAAATCCGATCAACAGTCCGACCAAGAGCAGTCCGACCCCACCTCATCGGACACCGCGCAGCCGGCGCTGGGATTGTCCAAGGCGTTCGATTCCTTCAATGCCACCCAGCGGCTCGCGGCGCTGACCGGAATGGAAAAAGAACTGGATGCGTTTTCCGAAACGCAGAAAATCGCGAGGCTCAAGGCGCTGTCGCAGACCAAGCGCGCGGCTGTGCCGGCGGCGTCTCGGCTGTCTGCCAGCACGACCTGGAAGCAATCCATCGGTCTGATTCGGTCGGTGGGTAGCGGCGGCCAGTCCGCCGGAGCCAACATCAAGCTGGTGTGGATAGGCAGCGCGCTGCTGGCGCTTGCCGCCGCCGCGCTTTTTCTGCTGCACTGAGGTGGATTGAGTGATTGGGTGATTGAGTGATTGAGTGATTGGGTGAGTTCAAAGATCTAGCCACTGAATCACTGAATCACTGAATCACTGAATCACCCAATCACTGAATCACTGAATCACTGAATCACCGAATTCTTGCCACTGCTTCCTCGACCCGCTCCACCGTCACCACTTCGATTCCTTCGATCGCCGTCTTCGGCGCGTTCGCCTTGGGGATGATTGCGGTCCTGAATCCAAGCTTGGCGGCTTCACGCAAACGCTCCTGGCCGCGCTGCACCGGCCGCACCTCCCCGGCGAGGCCGATCTCTCCGAATGCGACCAACTTCTCCGGAAGCGGCTTGTTCCGCAGCGACGACACGATTGCCAGCAGCACCGGTAAATCGGCCGCCGGCTCGTCGATCTTCACCCCGCCCACGGCATTGACGAATACGTCCTGGTCGAAAGCTGCAATGCCCGCGTGCCGGTGCAGCACCGCGAGCAGCATCGCCAGCCGGTTCTGTTCCAGTCCGACGCTCAGTCGCCGCGGGTTCGGCGCGTGCGCTTCGTCCACCAGCGCCTGCACCTCCACCAGCAGCGGCCGCGTGCCTTCCTGAGTCACCATCACGCAGGAACCCGCCACCATGGCGCCGTGTTGGGACAGGAATAGCGCCGAGGGATTGGACACGCCGCGCAGGCCCCGGTCGGTCATGGCGAACACCCCGAGTTCGTTGACCGCGCCGAAACGGTTCTTGGTTGCCCGCACCAGCCGAAAAGCAGAATGCGTGTCGCCCTCGAAGTACAGCACCGCATCCACCATGTGCTCCAGCACGCGCGGTCCGGCGAGCGCCCCTTCCTTGGTGACGTGCCCGACCAGCAACAGCGTGGCGCCGGAGGTCTTGGCATAGCGGGTCAGTTGCGCGGCGCATTCGCGCACCTGCGCGACGCTGCCCGGCGCCGACTGCAGCGCCTCGGAATAAATGGTCTGAATCGAGTCGATCACCACCACATCCGGCTTCTGCGCTGCCAGCACCGACAACACTTGTTCCAGCTGGATTTCGGCCAGCACATTGAGCGTCTCGGCGCCGACCGCAAGGCGCTTGGCGCGAAGCGCGATCTGCTGCACGGACTCTTCGCCGCTGACGTACACCGCATTGCAAGAGCCGCTCATGCGCGACAACGCCTGCAGCAGCAGCGTGGATTTGCCGATCCCCGGATCGCCGCCCAGCAGTACCACCGCGCCGCGTACCAGGCCGCCTCCCAAGACGCGGTCGAGTTCGCCGATCCCGGTTGGCCGGTGCGTCTCCTCCTGCGCCTCGACGTCGGCAAGTTTTTGCAGCTTGGCCGCCTGCGTCAGCGCCTGGTAGCGCGACGAGGTTTTTTCCGCGATAGTTTCCACCAGGGTGTTCCAGGCGCTGCAATGCGGGCATTGCCCCTGCCATTTGAGCGTCTGCCCGCCGCACTCGGTGCAGATGTAAACGCTCTTCGCCTTGGCCATCGCGTCAGTCTCCGCCGCGATCCTCAGCCGGCACGCGCCGCGCCAGCGCACACAGCAACTCGTAACTCACCGTTCCGGCTGCTGCCGCCACTTCCTCCACCGGCAGCCCCGCTCCCCACAGCATCACCGGACTGCCGATTCCCGCGCCCGGTACAGCGCTGAGGTCCACGCACAGCATGTCCATCGAAACCCGCCCGACCATCGGCACTCGCACACCGTCGACCAGCACCGGTGTACCGTTATAGGCATGGCGTGGATACCCGTCGGCATAGCCGCAGGCGACCACGCCGATGCGCACTTCCCGGTCGGCGGCGAACAGGCTGCCGTAACCCACTGTGTCACCGCGCTTCAGTTGCTGGATGCCGATTATTTCGCTGGTGAGCGACATCGCCGGCCTGAGGCCTATCTGCGCAGCACTGCGGTCCTCGAGCGGGCTGGCGCCGTAGAGCATGATGCCCGGACGCACCCAGTCGCCGCGTGCCTCCGGGAAGCGCAGCAGCGCCGCCGAATTCGCGAGCGAGCGCGCATAGCCCGGACGCGCCACATGGCGCTCGAATTCCCGCATCTGCCATTCGATTCCGCTGACGCCCTCGGCGTCGGAAAAGTGCGTCATCAAGACCACTTCGCCGACGCACGGCAGCGCTTTCAATTGTTCGAGCACGCGGCCGGCCCGGGCGGCCGGAAAGCCGAGCCGGTTCATGCCGGTATTGAATTTGACGAATACCTCGAGCTTCCTGTCGCCGTGCAAGTTCCCGAGCAGCGCGATCTGCTCGTCGTTGTGAATCACCACGGAAAACCCGTGATGCAGAATCACCGGCAGCTCGTCGGACCGGAAAAAACCTTCCAGAAGCAGGATGCGCTGGCGATAACCGGCGTCGCGCAGCCGCATGGCGTCATCGAGTTCCAGCAGCGCAAATGCATCGGCATCCGCAAGCGCACGCGCAACACGCAGAAATCCGTGCCCATACGCGTTGGCCTTGAGCACCGCCATCACTTTGGCCGCACCGGCCAGGCGCCGGGCGATGGCGAAGTTGTTCGTGAGCGCAGCGAGATCGAACGAGGCCTGGATCGGGCGGGCCATGGAATTTGTTGTTGTAGAGGCAAGAAAAGGGACCGGACTGCCGCTATTCTATGCGCTTCGCCGTCGCGGACGAACAAATCGAGCCGGCGTACGGCTTCGCCGGATCGCACGCACTTCTATGGTATAAAGCCGCCGGCCCGCCACTACCAATAACGCTTTCCCGACAGGATCCTGGAAACAGCGCACGTTCGCTCCCGACCTCATGAATCGCGGGTTCTACACTATCCTGGCTGCACAGTTTTTTTCCGCTCTTGCGGATAACGCACTGTTGTTCGCTGCAATCGCGCTACTTGCGTCGCTGCATGCTGCGGCCTGGCATACGCCGGTTCTGCAGCAGTTCTTCGTATTTGCATATATTGCACTGGCCCCTTTCGTCGGTCCGTTCGCCGATTCGCTCCCGAAAGGCCGTGTGATGTTTGTCGCCAACGCGGTAAAGCTCTGCGGCTGCGTGGCCATGCTGTTGGGCATGCATCCGCTGTTCGCCTATGGCATCGTGGGGGTGGGTGCGGCGATGTACTCGCCGGCAAAATACGGCATCCTCACCGAGTATCTGCCGCACCAGAAACTGGTGTTTGCCAACGGCTGGATGGAAGGCCTGACCGTTGCCGCCATCATCCTCGGCGCTATTCTCGGCGGAATCATGCTCGGCCCGGACTTCGCCGACTACATGCTCAAGCACGGGGAGCTTCCGGGAGTGGATCTGTGGATAGACACCGCGCCCGAAGTCGCCATCGTCTGCATTCTGATGCTCTATTTCATCGCGGCGATCATCAACCTCTACATTCCCAAGGTGGCGATCGATCACCGGCTGCCCAAGCGCAATCCGCTGTTCATCCTCCAGGACTTCTGGCACAGCTTCCGGCTGTTGTGGCGCGATCCGCTCGGCCAGGTGTCGCTGGCGGTGACCACGCTGTTCTGGGGCGCTGGGGCGACGCTGCGGCTGATCGTGCTCACCTGGGCCGCGCTGGTTCTAAAGTTTGACATCGAGAAAGCCACCCAGCTTACTGCGGTCGTCGCCGTCGGAATCGCGCTCGGATCGATACTCGCCGCCAAATTCGTGAGCCTGCGACGCGCAGTGCGCGTGCTGCCGTTGGGGATCGCCATGGGCCTGGTAGTGCTGTCGATGATATTCGTCACCGACTGGCGGGTCGCGATCGGGCTGCTGGTGCTGATCGGCGCGATGGGCGGTTACTTCGTCGTGCCGATGAACGCGCTGTTACAGCACCGGGGCCACCTGCTGATGGGCGCGGGGCACTCGATCGCGGTGCAGAATTTCAACGAGAACCTTTCGATCCTGGTGCTGCTCGGCGTCTATGCACTAATGATCAAGGCCGAGCTGTCGATGAACTCGATCATCGTTGCGTTCGGCCTGTTTATCGCCGCAACCATGGCCTGGATAACCATCAAGCACTGGCACGATCAGGATCAAGGATGAAGGATGATCCCCTCCGGGGACAAGTGAGAGTGACCCCCTCCGGGGACAAGTGAGGGTGACCCCCTCCGGGGACAAGTGAGGGTGAAGGGTGAAGGGAGAAACTCGGGTGCTGAGCAGGAAAGTTTACTCGTGGTACGCGGTTCGTAACTTGTAGCAGCTCAGACTTGAACTGACAGACAGTGTCTGGTCACGTCGACCCCAAATCGTATATGAGTGGCTGAAAACGGCTAGAAGCGGACGTTCGCGACCCCACTTGGAGCCCGCGAGAAACGGGCGGAGAATAGGCATTAACGTAAAGGAAATATGACAGTGCCTTGTTATCCAGCACTTCTGTGTTATCCGAACGCCTTGTCTGGATTATTCCAACAATGCCGTGCTATCTGGCGGCGATGCAGATAAACGTTAGGACACACCAATCGTGCCGGGGCAACTGCGCACTTACCGAACTGGAATCTGTGCTACGGGAACGCACGAACTCCAGCGTGATTTGAGGCACTGGCCCTCATTAAAGGGCGCGGGATTTGCTTTCGAGTTCCGACCACATGCACTTGATGATGAGCAAAAGGAGGCGGCAAAAACACTTCCTCGAAGGCTTCGAAGCTCGATGAGACCTCCAGAAGTCCACATCCTGGCTCGATCCGCCCAAAAAGCAGACGCGGCGGCGCTTTTGTTATACGCGGCACATTCATTAATTGACTCGTCGATACCTGCAGGCGCATTGGTCGGTTGGGATCCCTACCGCGCGATTCCGGTCCACCGGCAAGAATATTTGGCCTGGGAAAGAGCTAGCGGGTACAACTTCAGGCGGCACTCGCTCAGAATTCAAACAGGCGGAGTTGGCGATATCGTCGGGTTCGCTGCGCGACTCTCGCGCCGTTCCGCATGGACGCTCGCAGCTTTCTATTATTTGGCAAGCGTCTATCTCGTCAGTGTTGATTCTATGGATCTTCACCCCGGCGCACGAGACGCGAAATATTTCCGAAGTCCGTTTCTAATGCATCGGATTTGGGAGGCACAGAGCCTCTTCGCTGCGTATTAAATATTGGAAGCGCTGGATCTGACTGTAAAAGGTGCAACCGCGCAAAGGCCAAGTGTAGCTTTGAAGAAATGGGACGCTGAGCTTCGCGAGGACCTAGAGCGGCGCCTTGGCGCCATAGGCGTCATGCCAGACGATACGTTCTCGTGGGCGGTTCGGGAGTAAAAGGAGTAAAAGGTAAAAGGGGACGCTACCCTTATTTATCTTGATTCGAATAAAGGTGGCGCCCCATTTACCGCTGATTCTAAACAAAGGGTAGCGTCCCCTTTATCCTTCTTTATCCTCCCCTTTATCCTCCTTTATCCTCAAGGGTAGCGTCCCCTTTATCCTCCCCCTTTATCCTCCTTTATCCCCTCTCTGGAATGCAAGAGGGCATAACCCCGCGCTGCACACGGACGCACGCGAGCAAGCGCGCGCGCGCCGGTGAGCGCGATTGTTGAACGTCTGCTTTGCGAAGCGGCGAACTTCCGCTCTGGGTCGGAAGGCGGGGTTCGGAGACTACCAGTCTGATCGCGTCTAAACTACCACACGTCACTTTTTGTTCCTGATTTTCTCTGCGTCTTCTCTTTTCAACTTTGCGCACCCCTCATGAGTAAAAGGAGTAAAAGGAAGGAGTAAAAGGGGACGCTACCCTAGGAGTAAAAGGGAGTAAAAGAGGAGTAAAAGGGGACGCTACCCTTATTTATCTTGATTCGAATAAAGGTGGCGCCCCATTTACCGCTGATTCTAAACAAAGGGTAGCGTCCCCTTTATCTTTAATCCTCCCTTTATCCCTTTATCCCTTCTTTATCCCTTTATCCCCTTTATCCCTTTTATCCCTTTGGAGAGGCCCGGCTCATTTTCGACCACCCTGCCGCACAGGCGCACTTTGGAGCAAGCATCTTCTGGTTGCGCCAACTCGCCGCCCTACCCAGCGAGGAGGAGGCAGTCCTGGGCTGGCAGCTCATGCGCGACGGGATGCAAAGGGGTATCGTGGAAGTTACGGAGGCATAGCCATGATCGCCAACGACCAAGAGCTCAAAGTAACTCTGGACCGTATTGCGCAGTTTCAGGCTCAAGTGGCACACCTGCGCAACACGGAATCCAACCCCGCCAACTACCGTGCTGCGGTGTCAGGGTTTCTCACCGAGATCGACCGCATGCAGCTTGAAGTGCGCGAGTATCTGAGTCTGCACCCGCGCGAGCTGACAACGGCCGTCTAACTTTGCAATGCACCGGCGCGGCAACTGCCGGCTGCTTCCTTCTCTAAATCAGAGCACAACCGGCCGGTCTGGCAATTCGTTCGGCCCGGTGGCCTGCCTTGGAAAGCTGGTCTCCAAGTAACGCGACACGCGTTCGATTCCACCGAGCACGCCCGCCTCGAACCGACCCTGGCGAAACGCCGCTTCCATTTCGCGGCAGACCTCTTCCCAGGCGCGGCTGCCGACTCTTTCGTGAATGCCGCGGTCGGCGACGATCTCGACGTCACGGTCGGCGAGCAACAGGTAAATCAGCACGCCGTTGTTGTGTTCAGTGTCCCAGACTCGCAACGCCGCAAACACTTCGATGGCGCGCTCGCGCGCCGATTCGCCGCGCAGTAAGGAATGCAGATCGAGCGCGTTCTCCGCGGCGAAACGGATTTGCCCGGAGTGGCGCGACTCCGTTTCGGTGATGGCACGCTCGATTTGCCGCAGTGCTCCTCGTGGCAACACCTGGCCGGCCCGCCACTGCGGCATCGTCAGGTGACGCAAAATGCGCGCGAGTTTCATTTCACCATCGCCCCGAAGCGCCGCCGCCACCAAACCCGCCACCACCACCACTGAATCCGCCACCGCCGAAACCACCGCCACCAAAGCCACCCCTGCCGAAGCCGCCACTTCCCGTCCCGCCGCCCAATCCGCCGCGATGACCGCCACCGGCCAGCGTAAAGATAAAGGCAACGATGCCCACCAGCACCGCGACAATCATCGGCGCGACGATGAGCCAGGCAAGCAAGCCGGTACCGAGGCCGACGATCGTGGCGCCGGGCAACCGCCCGAACAGCGCTCGCAACAAGCCGCCGACCGCGATCACGATCGCCATGAACAGGACGAAATAGGCCTCGATCGAGCGCAGGTCGCTGCCACGGCCGGTGTCCTGCTTCGGCGGCGGCAGCGGCTCGCCGTCGATGACCCGCATGAGGCGATCCAGTCCCGCACGCAAACCGCCATAGAAATCACCCCCGCCAAATTTTGGGATGAATTCTTCTTCGATCAGGCGTTTGGCCACGGCATCCGGCACCGCGCCTTCCAACCCATAACCGACCTCGATGCGCATCGCCCGGTCGCTCTTGGCGACGACCACGACGATGCCGTCGTCCACGTCCGTGCGGCCGATCTTCCATGCCTCTGCCACCCGGATGGCGAATGCTTCGATCGGCTCGGGAAAAGTCGTCCCGGTGATCAGTACCGCGATCTGGCTGCCCTTGCGCGTCTCGAACGCTTCCAGGCTCGTTTCCAGTTCACGCTTCTGTTCCACGGTCAGCGCGCCGTTAAGGTCCACCACGCGGCCCGTCAGTGACGGAATAGGCGCGACTTCCGCCGCGGCACAGAAGGCAAGCAGCAGCGCGGCCGCCACGGCGGCGCGCACGAGCAGTATCATTTCATCGCGTATTCGGCGCCGGCTCGGGCTTGGAAAAATCAACGGTCGGGGGCTTGGCGATGGCCTGTTCGTTTTCGACCGTGAATGTCGGCTTGACCTTATGGCCGAACAGCATCGCCGTCAGGTTGCTGGGGAAGGAACGCACGGTGACGTTATAGTCCTGCACCGCGCGAATGTAACGCTGGCGTGCCACGGCGATACGGTTCTCGGTACCTTCGAGTTGCGCCTGCAGGTCGCGGAAATTGGCATCGGATTTCAGTTGCGGATAGTTCTCGACCACCAGCAACAGCCGCGACAGCGCCGAGGTCATCTCCCCCTGCGCGGCGATGAACTTCGAGAAAGCCTCCGGATCATTGACCAGTTCCGGAGTGGCCTGGATGCTGCCGACGCG
>CAYNFN010000193.1:0-3197 GCA_964396485.1 uncultured Alcaligenaceae bacterium | reverse complement strand
AAGGGCAACGCATTGTTCGCGGCCAATTGCGTGGCCTGTCACGGCGCCGACGGCAAGGGCAATGCCGCACTCGGCGCGCCCAACCTGACGGACAAGGTGTGGCTTTACGGCGGCGGCGAAACCACCATCTCGGAAACCATCCGCGCAGGCCGGAACAACAAGATGCCCGCCTGGGGTGATTTTCTGGGCGACGCCAAGGCGCACGTGCTGGCTGCCTACGTCTGGAGTCTTTCCCAAAAGCAGTGACGATTGACGAGTGACAAGTGCAGAGCAGTCAATAACGGGAGACGCGTGAACGGCGATTGATCGAAAGGGGAAGGTCGGTGCCCGTCACACGTCAGTCGTTACATGTCGCTTTGTCAGGGTAAAAATATGGAATCCTCTCTCGATCCGGGACGAGTCACCCCTACTGATCCGGTCGGGGAATCGCTTTATGAGCTGCGCAGGAAAATCTACCCGCGCGCGGTGACCGGCAAGTTTGCGGTTTGGCGCTGGATATTGGTATGGGGTACGCAATTGGTGTTCTACGGCCTGCCGTGGTTGTCGTGGAACGACCGCCAGGCGGTATTGTTCGACCTGGTGCAGCGCAAGTTCTACGTCTTCGGATTGGTGTTCTGGCCGCAGGACATCGTCTATCTCGCCGTCCTGTTGATCATCTCCGCGTACTCGCTGTTCCTGTTTACCGCGGTGGCCGGGCGCCTCTGGTGCGGATTCGCCTGTCCGCAGACGGTCTACACCGAGATCTTCATGTGGATCGAAAAAGTCATCGAAGGCGATCGCCTCAAGCGCATGCAGCTCGATCAGTCGCCGCTGTCCGTGCAAAAAATCGGCCTGAAGGCCGCCAAGCACGGCGTGTGGATTGCGCTCGGGCTTTGGACGGGATTTACCTTCGTTGGTTACTTCACGCCGGTTCAGGAGTTGGGCCGGTCGGTACTGTCGCTGGGCACCGGGCCGTGGGAAACCTTCTGGATCCTGTTCTACGGCTTCGCAACCTACGGCAACGCCGGGTGGATGCGCGAGCAGGTCTGCAAGTACATGTGCCCTTACGCGCGCTTCCAGAGCGTGATGTTCGACCAGGACACGCTGGTGATCACCTACGATCGCGAACGGGGAGAGCCTCGTGGCGCCCGCGCCAGAAGCATCGACTACAAGGCCAAGGGGCTGGGGGACTGCGTCGATTGCGGCATCTGCGTGCAGGTCTGCCCGACCGGGATCGACATCCGCAAGGGTCTGCAGTACGAGTGCATCGGCTGCGCCGCCTGCATCGACGGCTGCAATCAGGTCATGGACAAGATGGGCTACCCGCAGGGGCTGATCCGCTACGACACCGAGAACGCCTTGCAGAAGCACTACACGCCGGCGCAAACGCTGAAGCGGATATTACGGCCGCGGGTGCTGGTTTACACGGCGGTGCTGTGGACCATCATCGCCGCCGCCGGCGTGACGCTGTACGAGCGCGTCCCGGTAAAGGTGGATGTCATTCGCGACCGCATCACCAGCTCTCGCGACGCGGACGACGAGACAGTGGAAAACGTCTATCGGCTGCAGATCATGAACACCTCGGAGAAGCCGCGCTCTTTCCAGATCTCGGCCAGCGGACTTCAGGACATGAAGATCGAAGGGGGCTCGCAAGCGGTAGAAGTGGGCCCGGCATCCGCACGCATGATTCCGTTGCGCATAAAGGCGGCGCGCAAGCACGCGCGCAACGGTGCCAACACCATCGTCTTCACCATTCGAGACATCGGTGACGAGAGTGCCATCGTGGTGACGGAAAAGGCGAGTTTCATCGTCCAGTGAGGAAGAAATGAGCGTTGTTTCGGGACAGATCCGCAAGCCCTGGTACCGCGAGCCCTGGCCCTGGCTGCTGATGGCCGGTCCGGCAATCGTGATCGTCGCCGGCATCGTCACCACTTGGATTGCAGTGAAGAACGAGGACGGGCTGGTTGCGGACGACTATTACAAGCAAGGGCTGGCGATCAACCAGGTGATCCGGCGTGAAACCGCAGCGGCGGAATTCGGTATGCGCGCGCGGGTCCTGTTCGGCGAGAACCGGGTGCGGGTCTTCCTGACCGGACCGGCCCTGCCACGGGAACTGGTGTTGAGGCTGGTTCATCGCACCCGCGCCGGCCTTGATCGCGAGACCAGGCTGAGAAGCGACGCCAACGGCTGGTACGAGGGCGGACTGCCGGCGACCGCAAGCGGGCGCTGGAATTTGTTCCTTGAGGATGGCGATCGAAACTGGCGCCTCACAGGGGATTGGGACGCCGCAATCCAGGAAAGCATTCAGCTCCCGGCGATGGCGCCGGAAGGGGCTCAACCATGATCCAAGAGAAACTGATCTGGATACTCTGGCCTTCGTTCATCGTCGCAGGCGTGGCCGAGGTCGTGTTCTTCACCGCATTCGATCCGCAGGAACTCATTGTCTTCGGGGAACCGGTCGCCTGGAGCCGCACCGCGGTTTACTCGATCGGCTTCTTTGTGTTCTGGGCGCTGACCGCCGCCACCAGCGCCTTGACCTGTTTTTTCCAGCAGACCTCTGTCGAAATCAATCGGTGCCCACTTGACCAGATTGACCGGCCGATCGGGTGCCCCAGGCGGGAAGAGGGCGACGATTCCTAGTCGTGTTTTCGCGGATCGCGGGTCGACCGATTTCCGTGGCGCAATTGTGTCGTACCGTGAATACGGGTTTGCATCAACAATGAGGTAAGCGATGCCGATCAATGTTGAACCGCTTGACCGTTTCTTGCGCATCGCGGTTGGAATTGCGCTGCTTGCAGTCGTTTTCCTTGTCTCCGGAAACTGGCGTTGGATCGGGCTCATCGGTTTGCTGCCGCTCGCCAGCGGGATCGCCGGTTGGTGCCCGCTCTACGCATGGCTCATGCGGGATTAACCGGGATGGTCAATGCTGTCGTGGTGCGCCGGTGTCGGTCAATCAATACAAGCCGTTACCGCCTGCTCGGAATCGGGAAACCGTCAATCGAATCTTGACGTGCGTCAACGCTTCGTGATCGGACCGGCGTTAACCTGTCAGGCGACATCGGCAAGTGATATTTGTCGTTCCGGCGCAACCCATGTCGAGGGACACGAATGATGCCTGATCACGGAACATGGATGTTTGGGGGGTGGCTGATCCTCTTGATCGTCTGGCTGATCCCGTTCGTCTTTGCTTACTTCGTTCTTACAGATCGCTTCAAGGG
>CAYNFN010000192.1:0-4580 GCA_964396485.1 uncultured Alcaligenaceae bacterium | reverse complement strand
GACGTATCGAAACCGGAAGACAACCAGCGCCTGATGAAGACAGCCGAGGACAAGTTCGGCGGCGTGGATGTTTTTATCGCCAACGCAGGAGTGGAGGGTGCGACCGCGCCGATCGTGGACTACCCGGTGGACGCATTCGACAAGGTGATGGCGGTAAACGTGCGCGGAGTTTTCCTGGGACTGAAGTACGCGATCCCGGCAATCCGGAAGCGTGGCAAGGGCGCCATCATCATTACGTCCTCGATCGGCGGCATCAAGGCGCGGGGACAGGGCAACTCCGCTTACATCGCCAGCAAGCACGCCGAGATCGGGCTGATGCGCACCGCGACCACGGAATGTGCGCCGTTCAACATTCGCGTGAACTGCGTGCTGCCCGGACCCACCGACACGCGCATGATCCGCAACATCGAGGAGGGCCGTTCGCCCGGTGCCCCGGAGAAGGCGCGCGAGGTGATACTCACCGGCCTGCCGATGAAGCGTTATGGGACGCCCGAAGAAGTCGCCAAGCTGATGGTATTCCTTGCGTCGGACGAGGCCAGCATCTGCACCGGCGGGGTGTATACGGCGGACGGCGGGCTGTCGGCGGTCTGATTGAACGATGGCACAACAGGATCCAGCCGACGGCCGCATTACGACCGCAATTCGCGACGAACTGTTTCTGATCGGCATCGACCGGCCGGCGAAACTGAACGGCTTCACGCCGGTGATGCTGCGCGGGCTGGCGCAAGCGTATACCGCTTTCGAGCACGAACCGCGGGCACGTTGTGCGGTGGTTTTCGCGGAAGGGACGCACTTCACTGCCGGATTGGATCTGCCCAAGGTTGCCCCTCATCTCGGCGGCAACACGCTGCTGGTCGAGGAAGGCGAGATCGACCCGTTCGGGTTGCGACCGCCGTTTCGCAGCAAACCCGTGGTGGTGGCGGTTCAGGGAATCTGCTTCACGCTCGGAGTCGAGTTGATGCTGGCGGCCGACATCGTCATTGCCGCTTCGGATACGCGTTTCGCGCAACTGGAGGTCAAGCGCGGCTTGCTGCCGACCGGCGGCGCCACATTCCGCATGGTGGAGCGGGCCGGCTGGGGCAACGCGATGCGTTATCTGCTGAGCGGCGACGAATTCGATGCGCAGACCGCGCTCCGGCTCGGTTTCATCCAGGAAATCGTGGAACCCGGGCGCCAGTTCGAACGCGCCGCTGAGATCGCGAAGCACATCGCCGGCCAGTCGCCGCTCGCGCTGGCGGCAACCATCGAGAATGCCCGCGTGGCGCAGCGCGAAGGCCCGGCCGCGGCTGCGGCGCAGTTCGGCGCAACGCAGTCGAGGCTGCTTGCGACCGAGGATTTCCAGGAAGGGATGCGGAGCTTCAAGGAGAAGCGTCCGCCCCGCTTCAGCGGAAAGTAGAACGGATCAGCATGAGAATATGATCTCGATACGGAATCCAGATCCCAATCTCGCCATCGGTTTCGTGCGCGGCGCCATCGCCCCGCTGATCATGGGCGCCGCCGCGTGGAATCTGGGTGCACCCCGCTGGCTCAACTGTGCCGTCATGCAAACACTTCATCGAAGGACACGCGCGGCATGGCTGTTGCCGCTGTTGGCACTGATCGCCTCGCCGGTGCTTGCCGAGAAGAAGTACGGGCCCGGCGTCACCGATACCGAGATCAAGATCGGTCAGACCATGCCCTACAGCGGTCCGGTGTCGGCATTCGGGACGATGGGCAGGGCCGAGGCGGCTTACTTCGAAATGGTCAACTCGGCGGGCGGTGTCAACGGGCGCAAGATCCGGCTCCTCTCGCTGGACGACGGCTACAGTCCACCCAGGACGATCGAGCAGACGCGCAAGCTGGTCGAATCCGATGAGGTCCTTCTCCTGTTCAGTTCCTTCGGCACCCCGCCGAACACCGCGGCGATGAAGTATCTGAACGCCAAGGGCGTGCCGCAACTGTTCATCGCGGCGACCGGAATGAAGTGGGGCGACCCCAGGAACTTCCCGTGGACGATGGCGTTTCTGCCGAGCCAGCGGACCGGCACCGCGGGCTATGTCCAGTACCTGCTGAAGAACCGGCCCGACGCGAAAATCGCGGTGCTCAACCAGAACGACGACTTCGGCAAGGATTACGTCAAGGCGCTGAGAGATCACCTCGGAGCCAGGGCCGACACGATGATCGTCGCCGAAGCATCCTACGAGTCGACCGATCCGTCGGTGGATTCGCAGATCGCCACGTTGAAAAGTTCGGGGGCCGATACGCTGTTCAGCTTCGCTTCGCCGAAGTTCGCGGCCCAGTCCATCCGCAAGGTCCACGACATCGGCTGGAAGCCGCTGCACTTCATCCCCTATAGCGCCACTTCGGTCACGGCAGTGCTACGGCCCGCAGGGCTGGGAAAATCCGTGGGGGTGATTTCGTCCGCGTACGTGAAGGACCCGACCGACCCGCAATGGAAGAACGATGCCGCCACGAAACAATGGCGGGCATGGATGACGAAGTACTACCCCGATGGCGACGTGGCGGAAATCTACAACGTCTACGCCTATACCAACGCGCAATTGCTGGTTCACGTGCTGAAGCAGTGCGGCGAAGAATTGACGCGCGACAGGGTGATGAAGGAGGCGGGGAATCTCAGGAATCTGGAATTGCCAATGCTGCTGCCCGGCATCAGCATCAACACCAGCGCGACCGACTACGACCCGGTCAAGCAATTGCAGTTGATGCGGTTCGACGGCAGGGAGTGGGTACGCTTCGGCGAGGTGATTGGCCGCTAGCGCGGCTTACAACGCCGCGGCGCCTGCGCGCGCCACGATTCCATCCTGGAAAGATTGCACGCCCGACACGCCGATACCTCCGAGAAACTGCCCGTCTTTCACCAGAGGGACGCCTCCCTCCAAAGGCACCGCGCCCGGCAGGCCCATCATGACCGTGCGTCCTTCGAGAACATTGTCCTCGATGGCCTTGGTCGGCCGCTTGAACAGGATTGCGGTTCGGCCTTTCGCTTCCGCGATCCGGCTGGACGCCTTCTGTGTCCCGTCCATGCGTTCCAGATACATGAGATGGCCGCCGTCATCCAGCACAGCGATCACGACCGCCCAGCCATTTTTTTCCGCTTCAGCTCTCGCGGCCGCGGCCACGCGCTTTGCATCCTCCAACGACAGCGCAGCGTGCTGGAACATCGAAACGTCTCCTGTCAGTGTCGGGTATCGAAGAGATTCTTGTAGATGCGGCCGTCTTTCATCACCAGTTTGATGTTGCCGGGCGCCTGCAGCAGCCGCACGTCGTTTTGCGGTTCGCCAGTGACAACCAGCAGGTCGGCGAGGAAGCCGTTGGCGATTTCCCCGGCCTGGCCCTCCAGCATCATGGCCGCCGCGCCGGTGCGGGTTGCGGCAACCAGCGCCTCCGAATCGGAGTAACCGAAGAAGCGCACGAAGTGTTCGAGGTCGCGCGCGTTGGTGCCATGCGGCGTCCACGGGAAGCCGTAATCGCCGCCCACCAAAACCCGCAGCCCGCGTTTGCGCAGCGCCGAGAACACCTCCTGCGCGCGCTCGAACTGGTCGACCACACCGGTCTCCACGGCTTTCTGATAGGTGATGCCCCAGGGTTCGGCCTCGTACACGAGGTTGTGCAGAAGCCCGATCGCCGGCGCCAGAAAGATCCGGTCACGCGCGGCTTCCAGGAGATCGAGACACTCTTCATCCGCGTACTCGCAGTGATAAAGGATGTCCACCCCGTGCTTCAACGCCAACTTGATCGACGGCGTGGCGCGCGCGTGGGCGGCCACTCTTTTGCCGTGGGCGTGCGCGATGGTCGCCGCAGTCCCCACCTCGCCGTCCTGCATGACGGTCTGATGCGAACGTGCGCCGGGGATCGTCTGATTGCCCGAGACGTTGAGTTTGATGGTGTCCACGCCTTCGCGCAGCAGCGTTCTGCACGCGCGCGTGACTTCATCGATGCCGTCGACCACCAGCGCGATCGACTCGCGGTAGATGTGCATGCGCCGCTCGTCGCCCAGATTGCCGGTGTTGGTCAGTTCGGGGCTGGCGGCCAACAGCCGGGGACCCGCGGCATTGCCCGCGTTGATTTCGTTGCGAACGGCCACATCGAGACGCGGCTTCGCGGAGCCGCCGCTGAGGCAGGAGGTAAAGCCTGCTTCGAGCACGACGCGGGCGTTATGAAGCGTCTGGAGAGTGTGTTCCTCGGGTGGCACGTCGCCGGTGTCGGCGATGTCGGCCTTGTGCACGAAGGGCAGGTGCGCGTGGCCTTCGACCAGTCCGGGGATGACGGTATGTCCCGGTATGTCGAAACGTGCATCGGCATGCAGGCCCCGCGGCGCTTGCGGCCAGATATCGGCGATGCGGTTGCCCTGCACCAGGACATCCGCCGGAAACGCCGGCCGGCCGCTTCCGTCCCAAACAGTGCCTCCCTGCAACAGCACGCTTTCCATGACTCTCCCGTCGCGCGGCAAGGACAATCTGCCGATCGCATCAGTCACTATACGACGATTGAAGCCGGCGACGCTCTGGTCAGAACTTTCCCAGGTGCAGGTCGCCATCGACGAGTATGCATTCGCCGGTGACCTGGGCGGCACCCTCCAA
>CAYNFN010000191.1:0-2552 GCA_964396485.1 uncultured Alcaligenaceae bacterium | reverse complement strand
GTCGGATGGCTGTCGAGCGGCGGGTGGGGCTATACGGTGGGCAAGAACATCGGCTTCGGTTATGTGCGCAACGAGGACGGTGTGGACGACGCCATGCTGGCCTCCGGCAGCTACGAGCTCGAAGTCGCTACCGAGCGCGTTTCCTGCCGGTTGCATCTAGGAGCGTTGTACGATCCTCGAGCGGAGAGAGTGAAAGCCTGAGCAGACGCATGTTGCTTCCTCAAGCAGACATAAGGTCCCTCTCCCCCCGGGAGAGGGTAGGGTGAGGGAAAGGGTTCGCCGGGAAAGGTTTGGGGGTGAGGGCACGAGCACGCCAACGCCATGCTATCCTCCGGCGGTACAGAATAATTGGACGTTGGGTGTCTCAATTCGAAGCTGCGTCGCGCGTACTTCACGACCATCACCACAATTGGCCATTCAAATGAACCTCAATTCCTTGCTTCCCCGTTACCCCGTCCCAGCACTTAACGTGCCTCTAATTTCTGGGGGGCGGTTCGTATTGGGGGCATCGCCCGGTGAAAGGTTTGACCTGCTCGTCTTCTATCGCGGTTTGCACTGCCCGATTTGCACGAAATACCTGTTGGAGCTGGAGCGTCTCGCACCTGAGTATCAGGCGCGCGGTGTTCAAATCGTGGCTATCAGTAGCGACACTGAAGAACGAGGCAGGAAAATGGCGGAGAAGGTCAACGCGAAGGCAGTCGCGTTCGCTTTCGGCTTGAGCCTGCGGAGTGCGCGGCAATGGGGGCTTTACATCAGCACGACTCGGGGTAAGACCTCCATTGGGATCGAAGAGCCTCCACTGTTTAGTGAGCCTGGCGTTTTCCTTGTCAGACCTGACGGAACGCTCTACTACGGTTCAGTACAAACTATGCCGTTTGCGCGGCCGCAGTTTCAGGACCTCCTGGGCGCCGTTGACATTGCCATCTCGAAGGACTATCCCGCCCGCGGTGAATTCACGGGTGAGGTCTGAGTTCCGTTGACGCCCAACCTTTCCATCGAGTTGACAGTCACCGGCAAGCCGGCGTCCGCTGCTCATGTCAATCGATAGAGCGCTTGGCCGGGGGCTGCGGCCGATGTCAAAATCCCCGATGTCAAATGCCTTAGCCAAGCGGCGGACGTTACTTCGCTTCGCGCTCTCCGCGCCATTGCTTTATCTTGGGACGCCACGTCGAGCTCAATCCCGGACCTGGCCGGAAAAGCCGATCAAGCTCGTGCTGGGTTACCCCGCTGGCGGGGCCGCGGACGGGGTAGCTCGGCAGCTTCAGGCAAAGCTGGAAGCCGAACTCGCGCAGCCTATGATATTCGACTACCGGCCTGGCGCGACGGGGACGATCGCTGCCGACTACGTGGCACGCGTCTCGCCCGACGGCTACACGCTGCACTTCGTGGAATCCGGAGCACTCACCATTCTGCCCAATGCGCGCAAGGTGAGCTACGACCCGTTGTCCAGCTTTACGCTGATTGGTTTGGTGGCCAGCGGCGGTAGCGTCTTGTTGGCGCATCCCTCCGTCCCCGTTGACAACGTGCCGCAGCTTATTTCCATGCTCAAGGCGAAACCCGGTGCGTTCGCATTCGGCACAGCCGGGATTGGCAGCTTTGGCCATCTGGCCGGGGAGCTTTTCCAGGCGAGTTCACAGACCGAGATGATCCACGTGCCGTACAAAGGCGGGGCTCCGGCCATGATTGATCTGATCGGTGGTCAAGTACCCTTGCTGTTCGCCTCAATAGGGACTGCACTGCCATTCATCGCGAGCGGCAAGATCAAAGCACTGGGCGTGACCTCTGCGAAGCGCGCAGCCGCACTTCCCGCCGTACCCACCGTCGGGGAGCAGGGCCTGGGCGGCTACGAAGTCACCATGTGGTTCGCCCTGCTGGGGCCTTCAAAGCTGCCGACTGAAACAGTGTCACGACTTGCCGGTGCCCTGACCGATACGCTGGCCGACGCCGCTGTGCAGACCGCGATCAAACGCCAAGGCTACGAACCCACGCCAAGCACCCCGCAACAACTGCACGATCGCATTAAGACTGACCTTGCCAAGTGGAGTAAGGTAATTCGTGATCGCAAGCTCACGCTCGAGTGATAGCAACGAGGCGGTTCCTTTCGAGCGGAAAGTCGTCTGCTTTAGGGTTTCGGCGAACGCAAGATGTCAAACCTGACCCGGTGGCTGATGACCCGGTGGCTGACCCGGTGGCTCATGACCCGGTGGTTCAGACCCGTTGGCTGCTTGAACGTCTGAGGGCAAAGAGCAGCCGCTGGGGAGCGGGGCGGAAACTTCCCGAAACCGGACGTAACGGGCGCTGAAAAACGGCTCGGCTGGGAGGGGCACTGTCGAATCGACTCCCGCATCAGATGACGCTAGAATTGGTGCAGTCGAATGGAGACGCCCAATGCGAACCACTGTAAATCTCGACGAAAGCCTGTTGTCCAAAGCGATAAAGCTCACAGGCCCTCTCGACCGTTCGACTTTGTTGCATGAGGGCCTCAAGGCGCTGATCGAACGGGAGAGCGCCAAACGACTGGCGAGGCTGGGCGGCAGCCAACCCGAGCTTAG
>CAYNFN010000190.1:0-8683 GCA_964396485.1 uncultured Alcaligenaceae bacterium | reverse complement strand
ACCGGCGATGTCTTCGACCAGCCACTCCCTCCCCGCGATGCCGACGCTCGCGCTTTGCGCATGCGCAGCACTCGTCAGCAGAACGAACGCAGCAGCAGCGAGCGTGGCCGTGAAGGCCATCAGAACTTGAACACGGCCTTGAGCCATACGATGTCGCCCTTGAGCCGGTTTTCCGTTTGAGTCTCGTGAAGCCATTTGAACTCCGCGATTGTGTCATGCTCGCCGATCTTGGTGACGTACGACACGACGGGGCCGATACCCACAGACTTGCCCTTGAAATCGCCCAAAGTCGCACCGGGACCGCCGTCCCCCGTCACCTGCTGGTAGTAGTACGCGGACACGCCCGCGCCGGCGAGGCCGCCGGCGAGCGGAAAATGCTGGGCGAGCGTGCCGTCGAGGTGGAACTGCGTTCCCGACTTGTAGTTCGTGTCCTTGTTTTCGGTATTGAAATCGAGCCCGGCGAATACCGAGGCCTCGATGCCGTTCTTCTGGCCGAAGTACATGAACCCGACGACCGGCTCGACGGTCCAGAAGTTCTTGCCGGTGTTGGCGAGGCGGCCAACCTGGTAGCTGCCGGTCGGCGCGTAGAAGCCGACGCGGAAGTTCACGTTGACATCGGGATCGACATTGTAGTTCAGCATGAGCGGCATCAGCACGATGTCGCCCAAGGCGTCGGTGCTGCTCGAGCGCGCGACGGCAAATGGCCCGGTGGCAGCGCCTGCCGTGACGTCCATCGTGAGATACGGGATGGTTGCGCTCATCGCATAGCTCCAGCGCTCGCCAAGTTCCACGGGTGGGCGCCACAGCACCGACAGGCCAACCCCCCAAAACGAGGCATCGACGCCGAGTGCAGTGACGCCGGCGATCGGTAGCGGTTTTGTGGCCCCGATCGAGCCTTGGTAATGGATGACATTCAACCGGGTGATAAACGTTTCCGTCGGGGGAACGCCATCGACGAACGACGCCATCGAGCCCGGAAGGTAATGGCCGGAACCACCTTCCTCGGCCAGGGCAGATGCGGATCCGAGTGCGATGCCGATGAGAGCGACGATCGCGGATAGCCTGTTACTCACGATTGTCGGTTGGTCAGTGCGATCCGAACTCACGAGCTCTTTCTTTCAAACTTCTGTCATTCGATGAATTAGAACCCGGGCCACCGGCGCGGAATCCGTTCATCGCTCCGTCAAAGCGCCGGCACGAGTAGCGCAATCCCCAAACGAAAAATCCACTTCGGATTGCCGGGGTCGTCCTTGAAGTCGTAGTCGACCTCGAAGTTCGGTCGCCACTTGTGGCCCCCGAAGCTCACGACCTGTCCGTAGTTCACGCCGAGCTGCAGCGATGACCAGCGCGAGTTCTCGGTGTCGTAGACCAGCGCGCTGTTGCCGAGGGACATCGACCGCCCCCCACCCAGTTGATAGCTGTAAATAGGCTGGATATTGATGAGTCCGACGTCGCGCGCGTTGTCCTTGCCGGCGAACGAGAAGAAGGTCTGCGTAAACAGGCCCCAGTTGTACTGCTTGTTGGACGAGTTGACAAAACCTGCGGCTGGACCCGCAGTCCATTTATCCGTGGTCAGTCCATCGCGCCCGGTCGGCAGCGTACCAGCGATACCCACGCCCCACCGCCCCCACGGCTGGTTGAACACCATGAGGTCGAACACGGTGGTGTCGGTGATGCCGGTAATGCCCGCAGGGGACGAAGTGACGTAGGGCTGGGTGACGCGGAAGATGTGCTGCGTGCTGCCGAGGCCGAACGGGATCGCCGCCCGAAACACGACCTGATTGGCCGTGTCGTCGATCCCGTGGAAATTCGCGGTGTACCAGTCGTTCAACTGAAACGACATCAGCGCCGCGGTCGGATCGGTCGCCTGTGCGGCAAGCTCGTCGTTGCTGGCCGGTTGCTGGGCGGTTGCATTGGCCGCCAGCGCGAGCGCTAGCCACGCAGCAGATGCTCTACGGGCCCACAAGGCGTGAGTACATAAGAGAAATCGGCAAACGCTCATGAAACAAGGACTCCCGTGGCTCGTTTTAGGCGCGCCATAATACACGCCGCGCGGACAAAGTAGGCACGACGTACTGACGCAAGCACTTAAACGAGGCACGCAGGATTCGGATGTGACGCTGCCGGGCCGGCCGCTCACTCAAAACCCGGCGGCGGCTCGAAGCCCCCGGCCACATCAGCCAGCAATTTCGCGAACTCGATGCAGCTGCGGTCCTCGAAATACGGACCGATGATCTGCATTCCCACCGGCAGTCCGCCAGGCGAACGTCCGATCGGCGCGGCGGTCGCCGGCAGGTAAGCCAGCGTGGCCAGCGAAATCCAGGCGAGTTGCTCCCAATACCAGCGGCGCTTGCCGTTGATGACAATGGTGCGTGCGATCAAATCCTCGCTGTGGTCGTGCGCAAACGCGCACACCGGCGCGACCGGACAGAGCAGCACGTCGTAGCGTTCGAAGAAAGCGCGCCACCTGGCCCGAATGACCTCGCGCTTCTCGTTCAGCCGCAACCACTCGCGATGTCCGGCGCTGCTGTAGCGCGCAAGCCGGCCGTGCACGCTGTCCGGATCGGCACCGCGGCCAGCTTCCTGCACGCGTGCGAAAAGCTTGTCGCTGAGCTGCGCGGTTGTAACCGGCCACAGCAGCCTCAGGTAATCGTCGAAGTTCTCCGCCAGCGTAATTCCGGGACGGGCGGCTTCGTCCACTTTCACCCCCGCCTTTCGCAATGCCTGCACTGCCTGATGAATCGCCGCCCTTACCTCGTCGTCGATCGGAAGCGCCGGATCGTCCGGCCACAGCGCCACCCGCAAATCCTGCAACCGTCTGGCACGCGGCCCCGGCAGGACGAGTTTCCAGCCTGCGACCACCGGGCCGTCGGCATCGGCGAGGACGCCGAGCAGCAACTCCAGATCCTCGGCCGAACGCGCGATCGGTCCCGCCACCGCCATGTCGGGTGCCGACAACGAGCCCGGTGGCGGCGGGACGTGGCCGCGCAAAGGAATGACACCGTACGAGGGTTTGTGGCCGTAGACACCACAAAAATGCGCCGGGATGCGGATCGAGCCGCCGATGTCGCTGCCCAGTTCGAAGGCCGTCAATCCGGCAGCAACCGCGGCCGTGGCGCCACCCGATGAGCCGCCGCAGGTGCGCGAGGCATCCCACGGATTGTTGGTGGCGCCGAAAAGAACGTGGTAGCTCTGCAGATCGCCGGCGTGGATCGGGACGTTGGTCTTGCCGAAGACAAGTCCTCCCGCATCCTCCAGCCGCTGCACCGGGTCCGCATTCACCGCCGGCACATGCTTCGAATAAATCGGCGCGCCGCAGGTGGTGCGCAGGCCCACCGTCTCGAAACTGTCCTTGATGGTGGCCGGCAGGCCGTGCAGCGTACCGGCTGCGCCCCCTCCGTCGCGGCGCGCACCCGCCGCGACTGCGCGCTTGCGCGGCGTCGACGGTCACGATGGCGTTGAGTCCCGGATTGTGGCGCTCGATCCGCTGCAGATAGCTTTCCAGCAGCTCACGGCTGGAAACCTCGCCGGCACGCAGACGGACAAGAAGTTCGGTCGCCGAAGAGAAGGGGGTGATTTTCATTTGGCGCGATTATGGCATCGGCGACCACCGCAGCCGCCGCCGGCGCAAGACCTCCACGATCACCTCGGCATCAGCATCTGCCCGGATCACGGCCGGGACCCGAGCTTGCTGATCCGTCTGCCCGCCAAGACCACGTACGACGCCACGCAGGCCGGCCGCAACCGCTACCGTCAATAACCCTCCCAAGATCGGTTAATCATTCCGCGGTGCGGAATATCCTGCGCAAAGACCCCTGACCACCCCGGAAACCCGCGTCCGGCGCGGGCAGTTGCAGCGGCACCGGAATCGTGGCTTAATTGGGCGTCATAAGACCAATAAGATTCACCTTTTTTCGTGACTATGAGCAACAGGCAATTCGGGGAGGCCGAAGTGCCCAAAGAGGGCCGTTCGCGGGATTACTCCGACCTCAGTCCGGAGTTGCTGGAGATCGTCCGGGCACTGCAGCCACCCCTCACCGAAGCGGTGCGCGAGCAGGTTGAGGCCATGGACAGCAAGCCCTCGATGCTCGAGTCCGCGCTCTCGCATCAGCAGGCCAAGCGCGCGACCCAACCCCACATCGCCTCTGACCCCCAGATGCTGGCTGCCGTGGTGGAATCCACGGACGCCGCCATCGTAAGCGAGACCTGGAACGGGGTGGTGCTTACCTGGAACCGGGGTGCCGAGCGCATCTTCGGGTACAGCGCCACCGAGATCGTCGGCAAGAGCCGTGACTGCCTGATTCCCGAAATCCTCAAGAACGAGGACGCCAAGATGATGCGCCAGGTCATCGACGGCAAGTCGACGCTGCATTGCGAAACCGTCTGGCAGCACAAGGACGGAAAATTCGTCGAGGTGGCTGTCAGCCTGTCTCCGGTCGTCGAGAATGACAAGGTGGTGCGATTGTCTCTGGTGGCCACCGACGCCAGCGAACGCAAGCGTATGGAGCGCGCGCTCTTGGAAAGCGAGCGCAAGCAGCGGCAGCGCAAGGTCGAACTCAAGATCGTCCTCGATGCGGTGCCCGCGGCCGTGTGGATTGCCCATGATGCCGAATGCAAGATGATCACCGGCAACCGCGCCTCTTACGACTTGCTGCGCCTGCCCCAGGGCAGCAACATCTCGTTCACCGGACCGGAGGAAACCTGGCCGGCGCACTTTCGCGTGTTTCGCAACGGCCGTGCGCTCGAACCGCACGAGTTGCCGGTGCAGATGGCGGCATTGCGCGGCATCGAAGTGCGCGACTTCGAGGAGGATCTGGTCTTCGACGACGGCTCCATCAAGCACCTGATCGGCAATGCCGCGCCGCTGCGCGATACTTCCGGCAGGGTTTACGGCGCGGTGGCCGCGTTCCACGACATCACCGCCCGCCGCACAATGGAAGAGCAGATGCGGCGCATGGCGCACTTCGACTCGCTCACCAGCCTGCCCAACCGGATTCTGCTGATGGACCGCCTGGCACAGGCGTTGGCGATCTCCCAGCGCAACCAATCCAAGACCGGCGTGATCTTCATGGACCTCGACAACTTCAAGGAGGTCAACGACAGCCTCGGCCATCACGTCGGCGACATGCTGCTGCAACAGGTGTCGGAGCGCATCCGCGCCAGCCTGCGCGAGGTGGACACGGTTTCGCGGTTGGGCGGCGACGAGTTCGTGGTGGTGCTGCCGGAGTTGCACCAGATCGAGGACGCACACATCATTGGACAGAAGCTGCTGCGGGTGGTGGAAGGCGAATACATCATTTCCGGGGAGAAGCTGCTGATCACCACCAGCCTGGGGATCAGCATCTACCCCGACCATGCAGACGATGCCAGCACACTGATCCGCATCGCCGACAAGGCGATGTATCACGCCAAGCAGTCCGGCCGGAATACCTATCGGTTCTACGATGTCAGCATGAAGGCCTGACGCGGCGTGTAGTTTCCTCACGCCACCCCTGCGGGTTGGCGCCTTGCGGTCCCACAGGATTGTTCAGCCGCGCAGGAAGTCGAAGTCGCAACCCGCGTCGGCCTGAAGGATATGCTCGTTGTAAAGTCGGGCGTAACCGCGCCGCGGCAGATGCGGCGTCTTGAACCCCTCGCGCCGCTTCGCCAGTTCGGCCTCGGCAACCAACAGGTCGAGACGCCGATCACGGACCGACAGGTGGATGCGGTCGCCGCTTTTCACCAGCGCCAGCGGCCCGCCCGAAGCCGCGTCGGGCGCGACGTGCAGCACGACCGTGCCGAACGCGGTACCGCTCATGCGAGCATCCGAGATCCGCACCATGTCCTTGAGGCCGGTCTTCGCCAGTTTCTTCGGAATCGGCAGATAGCCCGCCTCCGGCATCGCGGAAGCGCTGCGCGGCCCGGCATTCTTGAGCACCAGGAAATCATCCTTCGTCACATCAAGATCCGGCAGGTCTATTCGTGCCGACAGATCCTCGAGCGACTCGAACACGACTGCCCTGCCCTGCTTCTCGAACAGAGCGGAATCGGCCGCGGCGCGTTTGAGGATCGCCCCGCGCGGAGCGAGGCTGCCGAACAGCGCCACCAGCCCGCCGACCGGGGAAATCGGATCGCTCCGGGAACGGATTACGCCGCGGTCCACGAACGGCGCGCCACGGGCGATGCGGCTGCGCAGTGTTTCCCCGGCGACCGTCATGCAGTCCAGATGCAGCAGGTCTTTCAGTTCCGCGAGCAGCGCACTCATCCCGCCCGCCGCGTGGAAATCCTGCATGTAGTGGCTGCCGGTGGGTTTGAGATCCAGCAGAACCGGTGTTTCGTCCGAGAGCTGGTTCAAGCGCTGGAGCGAGATTCCGATGCCGCGACGCCCGGCGACCGCAGTGAGATGGATGATCGCGTTGGTCGAGCCGCCGATCGCAAGCAGCACGCGCAATGCGTTCTCGACCGATTCTTCCGTAATGATCTCCGAAGGACGCGGACCTTTTGTCCTGATCATTTCCACCGCGCGCACGCCCGTGGCTTCCGCCGCGCGTATGCGGTCCGCGTGCACTGCGGGGATGGTCGCGGTGTCGGGAAGCGTCATGCCCAGTCCCTCGGCGACGCAGGCCATGGTGCTCGCCGTTCCCATAACCGCGCAGGTGCCGGCGGTGGTGGCGAGGTTACCCTCGATTTCCTCTATACCCTCGTCGCTGACTTCGCCGGCGCGAAACTTGGCCCAGAATCGGCGGCAGTCGGTGCAGGCACCCAGGCGTTCGCCCCGGTAAGGCATTGCCATCATCGGCCCGGTGACGAGCTGGATCGCCGGCACGTCGGCGGAGGCCGCGCCCATCAGTTGCGCCGGAACTGTCTTGTCGCAGCCGCCGATCAGCACCACCGCATCCATCGGCTGCGCCCGTACCATTTCCTCCACGTCCATCGCCATGAGATTGCGGAACATCAGGCTGGTAGGGCTGAGGAATACCTCCCCAAGCGAAATGGTGGGAAAGTCGATCGGCAGCCCGCCGCTCCCGAGGACCCCGCGCTTGACCGCCTCGGTGAGCTCCGGCACGTAACGATGACAGTTGTTGAAGCCGCTCGCAGACTGGGCGATGCCGACGATCGGCCGTTCCAGCATGTCCTTGGAGTAGCCCATCGAGCGCGCAAAGGAGCGGCGCAGGTAGGCCGCGAACTCCGGATCGCCGTAATTGGTGAGATTGCGGCGTATGCCGCGCTCGTCGTCGTCAGCCATTGTTTAGCAGCGAATCTTGCTTAACACGATGGACACGAAGGAAAAAACAAGGAACACGAAGGACGGCAAAAAAGAAGTGAACATCGCGGCCTGGATTATTCTTTACCCCTCGCCCCTCACCCCTCGCCCCTCGTCCCTCATCTTCCACCAATTGTATGATAGTTTTCGTGATGAACCGCCACAACAAACGGAGCAGCGACATGCGCAACCTCATTGCCTTCATGACTTTCCTTCTGGCCGCCGGACTGGCTCAGGCGCAAACCGCGCCAGCGGTCACCGACGCCAGGGGCACCAAGGTCAACTTCGATTCCCGCGCCTCCGCGGAAGTGGACAACGACGTGATGCGCGCCAGCCTGTTCGTCGAAATGGAAGATACCGACGCCACCCGGCTCGCCGACAAGGTAAACCGCGCGACCAACGACGCGCTGAAACTAGCCAGGGGATTCACCGGAGTGCGGGCGAAGACCTCCGCTTACACGACCTATCCGGTGATCGACAAGGAGAAAATAGCGCGCTGGCGCTCGCGCTCGGAGATCCTGGTCGAGGGCGAGGACTTCAGGCGCATGGCCGAAGCAATCGGCAAACTGCAGGCGATCATGCGGCTCGGTGCCGTGGATTTTTCCGTTTCACCTGCGGCGCGCGCCAAGGCCGAGGAAGCGCTTACCCAGACTGCCATCGCGGAGTTCTTGCGCAAGGCAGAACTGTTGGTGAAGGGTTTCAAGGGAACGGGGTTCAACGTGCTGGAAGCAACGGTGTCCGCTGATGGCGGCTTCCTTCCGCCGCGGCCGATGATGATGAAATCTATGGCCGCCGCCGAGGCCGTTGCGGCGCCGGATCTCCAGGGCGGCACCAGCCGCGTCACCGTCTCCGTCAACGGTTCGATCCTGATCCCTCGCTGAAACAATCCTCTAACCGCAGAGGCGCAAAGGCGCAGAGGAAACGCAGAGAAAACCAAACGAGGCGTGTCAAAAAGCGGGGGGTTCCGATTTGTCCCACCCAGTCGATACATCGCGGTGGCGCGACGATCCACCTCTTTGCTTTTTAACCTCAAGTGTTTTTGCTTTCCTTTGCGTTTCCTCTGCGCCTTTGCGCCTCTGCGGTGAAGGTTTAGTTGCGGTGAAGGTCTGGACGAATTTAGTGACTACAAAAGATCCTGGTCTTGTTTGTCAGCGCAGCCAGCGGATTTCTTCCGCGGTGCGCCGGCCGACAACCGCGAGTTCCAGATTGCGGGGCGTATCGGATTCGGTTTCGGATATCGCGACGCGGCCGGCCATGATCTCGGCCAATTTCTGCGGATAGAGCGGCGACTGCTCCGGATCTGCGTAACCCACGGGGAACAGCGGCTGGGTGGTTGACGGATCGTACTTGTCCGTAGCGCCCAGCGTGTGCAACAGCTCGTGCGCAACAATCACGTTATTTTCTTCCGTCATATGGTTGACAGCATATACGTTGGCCACC